>NZ_CAMLHF010000150.1 GCF_946479715.1 uncultured Pedobacter sp.
ACCATCGCCTGATACCTCACACCAAAAAGTCTTACAAACGACAAAAGGTCGTTCAAAGTCGTTCAAGAGTCGTTGGAAGGTCGTTGAAAAAATATATAGCGATTCTTAAATGCATCCCAGTAAACAATAATCAAACAAGAAAAATCAGAACCGCCTAAAGAAAAATGAATTATCTTTATAGATTGGCACTAATATAATATGCTATTATGGATAACAACAAATCATTGTCAGCATTCCTTCAAGGAAAATCATCTTCCTCGATTGAGCTTTTCAATCACTTTGTTTCATGTTTCCAACAATTAGGCGAGCTGAAATTCCATGCTACCAAAACAATGATAGCTTTCTCATCCCGCATCAACTTCGCTTACGTTATACAGTTTGGCAAAAACTTTATTGATGTTGTATTTCCATTTAAACAACCATATGAAGACAATATGTGTTTTCGAAAAATAAAGCTTGTTCCAGGGAGTGATGATTACAATCACCATCTCCGAATATATTATAAAGAAGATATAAATGATGAGGTGTTAATGTATATGTCTATGGCCTATAAAAATGGAAACGTTAAATTATGTTAAGCACTTGACAGGATGAATGCCTTTACATAGCTTAGCGTCCTATTATTTTTAATTGACGGTATCGTATTATTAACTTATCTTTGCAGAATGTTTAAAATTAAACACGTATTACTATTAAGTTTCACCATTATAGCCCTTACTATTGCTGGTTGTAAAAGTCAGTTTGAGAAGATCAGACTGAGCAACGACGTTGCAAAGAAGTACCAGGAGGCCATGAGGCTATATAACAAAAAGAATTATTCTAAGGCATTGATCTTATTCGAAGACTTGTCTCAAAAATACAGGGGAAGAGCTGAAGCCGAGGAATTGAATTATTACTACGCACTAACTCTCTTTAAACTAAGAGATTACACTACTGCAAGATATCAATTCAAATCATTTGCAGATAGCTATCCAACTAGTAAATACGCAGAAGAGTGTAGATATATGAGCGCTTATTGCTATTACCTGGATTCTCCAAGACCTAGCTTAGATCAGGAAAATACCTATAAAGCTATTGATGCATTACAACTCTTTATTAACTTCTATCCAAAAAGCGAACGTGCTGTAGAGGCTGCAAAATACATTGGTATTCTGCGTACTAAACTTGAAGACAAAGCATATGCAAATGCAAAAATGTATTATGAAATAGGTGGTAATGGTGGTGAAGCATCTAACTACAGAGCAGCTGTTATTGCACTAAAAAATGCACAAATTGATTATCCTGATATAAAATATTCAGAGGAAATGGATTTGTTAATGATCAAATCACAGTACGCTTTTGCTAAAAACAGTATTGAGGAACGTCAGGAAGACCGTTTCACAGAAGCAATTACCTATGCAAATGAATTTGCAGAAGCTCATCCTGAAAGTAAATACTTAAAGGAAGCAAATGCCTTAAAGAAAGATAGTGAATCTGGAATAGAAAGTGCTAAACGCTTTATAGCTGAACGCCTTGCTAATTACGAAAAATATAAATCTCAATTAACAAAAGAAGCTAAAAGAGATAGTTCTGCAATTAATACAATTAAAACCCCCAACAGATAATGAATACGAATAAACCCGCAATACCAAATACTACGGTTACTAGAAATGTTAATGATCTGGATCAAAAAACCGGAAACATCTATGAGTCTTTAGTAATTATTTCTAAAAGGGCTAATCAGATTTCTAATAACATGAAAGAAGAGCTTCACGGCAAATTAGCTGAGTTTGCATCTTCTAATGATAATCTTGAAGAGATTTTTGAGAACAGGGAGCAAATTGAGATCAGCAAACACTATGAGCGTTTACCAAAACCTTCATTAATTGCTATTGACGAATTTCTGAACGACAAAATTTATTACAGAAATCCTGCTAAAGAGCAACAATAATATCACGCATAGGTATTAAACTGCATCAATGCATTAAAACCATGCTAAAAGATAAAAATATTATTCTAGGCGTTTGCGGCAGCATTGCAGCATACAAATCAGCAACCCTGGTAAGGCTACTGGTAAAGGCTGGCGCAAACGTCAAAGTAATTCTCACTGCAGATGCGGCAAATTTCATCACTCCGCTCACGCTCGCAACACTATCAAAACATCCTGTTTACACCCAATACTTTGAAGAAGAAACCGGAGTTTGGAGTAATCATGTAGAATTAGGTCTTTGGGCCGATTACCTGCTCATTGCACCGGCAAGTGCAAATACACTAGCAAAAATGGCCACCGGCCTATGCGACAACCTACTAACTGCAGTTTATCTTTCAGCAAAGTGTCCTGTATTAGTTGCACCGGCAATGGATCTGGATATGTGGAAGCATGAAACCACTCAAACCAATATAGATAAACTATTGTCGTATGGCAATCTTCTTATTTCTCCCGGAAAAGGAGAATTAGCTAGTGGCCTATATGGCGAAGGCAGAATGGCTGAGCCTGAAGAAATCGTTTCATTTCTATCAGAAACAATAAGTAAAGACCTTCCATTACTAGGGAAAAAAGTCCTTGTAACAGCAGGGCCTACTTATGAAGCTATAGATCCTGTACGTTTTATCGGAAATCATTCTTCAGGCAAAATGGGTTTTGCCATTGCAGACCAGTTTTCTCGTTTAGGTGCTGAAGTAACGTTAATTACAGGACCAACAGCTGAAAAGAGCTCGCAACAGCTCAAAAGAATAGATGTTGTAAGTGCTGCTCAAATGCTAACTGCATGTCAAAAAGAATTTCCTACTGTACAAATTACGGTAATGAGTGCTGCCGTTGCTGATTATACACCAGTAACTACAGCTAGTCAGAAAATAAAAAAAACCAGCGGCGAATTCAACCTGGAGTTAAAAAAGACAGAAGATATTCTGGCTACTTTAGGCAGACTGAAAACAGAAAATCAAATACTTGTTGGCTTTGCTTTAGAAACTGAAAATGAGGAAGAACATGCAAAGGGCAAGCTTACAAGGAAAAATCTTGATCTCATAATCCTTAATTCCTTAAATGACAAAGGAGCCGGTTTTAAGATGGATACCAATAAAATAACTATCTTTAATAAAGCATTTGAGAAGACGGTTTTTGAAATGAAATCGAAAACCGAGGTTGCCAAAGACATCTGCAATGAAATTTTAAAGCTTGTTTAAGCATGAAAAAACGCTACTTACTTATCTTAATTTTCCTTTTTATTTGCCAAACCTTTGTTAATGCTCAGGAATTAAATGCAAGAGTTCAGGTGCAGGCTCCTACTATCCCTAATATGGACAGAAGAAACCTGGAAGTTCTTGAAACTACCATAAGGGAGTTCTTAAATAATAACAGGTGGACTAACGAAAATTACAGCCCACAGGAGCGTATTGAATGCAATTTTGTAATCACTATAACTGATTGGGATGGCAGTGCTGCCTATAAAGCGGAGGCACAGCTTCAATCTAGCAGACCGGTTTACGCATCAGCCTATAATAGTACGCTGCTTAATCTAAGTGATAAAGATTTCGATTTCAACTATGCTGAAGGTCAATCATTAGATTTCTCCGATCAAACTTATATTTCCAATCTTAGCTCTCTACTAAGTTACTATGCCTATACCATTATTGGCTTAGATAAAGATAGCTTTAGCCACCTTGGCGGCACTCCTTTCTATAAAAGGGCATCTACCATTCTAAACAACGCTCAGGTATCTGGCAATAAAGGCTGGAAAGCCTTTGATGGGTTACGCAACCGCTACTGGCTAAATGAAAATCTACTTAATAAAACCTTTGAAGAACTTAGAGTATTTATTTACGACTATCATTTTAATGGGCTTGACCGCTTGCAAGAAAATACCGGCCGTGGAGTGAAAAAAATGATAACCCTGCTTAGTGGATTAAAACAAATGGACAAACAGAAATTAGGTTCTATTTTTCCAAACTTCTACTTTTCTACAAAAGCGGATGAGGTTGTAAATGTCTTTTCTATTCCAACCGGAGATCCTTCTGATCGTATAAAAGCATACAATCTGCTTGTCCAAATTGATCCCGCCAACATCAATAAATACGAAACGCTCAATCAGGCAATTGCCCCTCTTAATCAAGGTCTTAAAAACAATTAAAAAAAATGTTAAAAATATTTTGTTTATACGAATAGATTCGTACATTTGAATACGAAACAATTCGTATAAACAAAATATGACAACATCAATAAACCTTAAGCCTACGGAAAGCGAACTAGAGATCTTACAGATATTGTGGGAAAAGGGCAATTGTACGGTTAGAGACGTTCATGAGATTTTAGAGAAAAGCAAAGACTCTGGTTATACCACTACGCTAAAGCTAATGCAGATTATGCACGAAAAAGGACTTGTTAAACGCGACACCTCTTCTAAAACTCATATTTATACTGCACTTCTCAATCAGCAAAAAACAGAACAACATCTGGTAAATAAAATGATCGATAATGTTTTTAACGGATCGGCGGCGAGGTTAGTAATGCAAGCACTGGGGAACCACACCGCAAGCAAAGATGAAATTGATTCGATAAAAAAATATCTTGACGAATTAAGTAAGTAATAAACCTAAAGAACCAAATATAAACACATGGAAGCAATAGTAAACAACCTGATTAAAGCTACCGGATGGAGCATCTTCCACTCTCTATGGCAAGGCGCCATCATTTATGGTATATTGGTAGCTGTTACAAGTGCATTTCCTAAAATAGATGCAAAAATCAAGCACAATATGGCCTATGGTGCATTGTGCCTTATATTTCTGGGGTTCTGCATTACATTCTTCACACTGTTTAAACTTCCGGTAAATAGTGTTGCGATTGCGTCTAATCAAATTTCCAATGTACAGCAATCCGAATATCTTCTTCACTTGCCTCAAGATATGAGTAGCATCACAGAAAACTTTTTCCCTTATCTGGTTAGCGTATATAGTATTGGCATTTTGTTTCAGCTATTTATCCTGGCTATAGGCTATAAGAAATTACTAGATTTAAAATGGGCTGATCGTACTCCGGTTCCCACTTCATGGCGTCCGGTTTTTGAAACTATGGTGAGCAAATTAAAGCTTCGCCAGAATATTGAATTCTACTTATCTTCCAGAGTAAACGTTCCACTAGTTATCGGTTATTTAAAACCAGTAGTATTATTTCCAATTGCGTTGGCATCTCAGCTTGATATCAAACAAGTTGAAGCAATATTAATTCATGAGCTTTCGCACATACGAAGAAACGACTATCTATTAAATTTAATAAAAACCGGTATTGAAACCATACTCTTCTTTAACCCATTTGTATGGCTGGGTGGCCGACTCATCAATATAGAACGTGAACATGCTTGTGATGATCTTGTTCTAAAATTTACCGGCAGCCCCCTAACCTATGCACATGCACTTTTAAAACTTGAAATATTAAAAAATAAAACCACCCCTGCCCTTTCAATGGCAGCAACCGGAAAAGATCAACATTTGTATCAACGCATTAAAAGAATTACAGACATGAAAACCAATTATATGAATGCCAAACAGCAGATTTTGGCTATAACATTAACAATAGCTACTATAATATCCTTAGCCTGGATTAGTCCTGCAAAAAAAGCTCCTGCTATAAATAAGGCCGATCAACATAGCAAAAAGGTTGATATAGAAGGAATAGCTATAAAATCAAAAATACAGACACTGTTAGCACCAGTTGCTAACGAAGACTGTGACAATGACCTTGTAAAAACAGATACCTCAAAGAAAAAAAACAAGTTCAAAATTGTTACCATTGACGCAAAAGGGAATAAAAAAGAATATAACTCTCTTAAAGAAATGCCCGATAGCTTAAGACAGGAAGTAGTTAATGAATCATTTATGAATGATTTTAAGTTCGATTACAAGTTTAATCTTGACTCGGTAACAAATGTAAGCATGGCCTATATAAAATCGCCTGAATTTCAGCAACAGATAAAAGACGTGCAAAAAAATGCTGCGGAAATGGCTAAGCATTTCAATTCTCCTGAATGGAAAAAACAACAGGCCGAGATTCAGCAAAAAGCCATTGAAATGAGCAATCATATAAACTCAAAAGAGTTCAAGCAACAACAAGAAATGGCATTTAAAATTGCTCAGGATATGCGCAAGAAATTTGAATCGCCGGAATGGAAAAAGCAACAAGCCGATATTCAGAAAAATGCTTTAGAAATGAGCAAAAGATTTAATTCTGATGAATGGAAAAAACAACAGGCCGAGATGAAGAAAAACATGGAAGTGATGCGTGAAAAAATGAATTCTCCGGAATTTAAAAAACATATTGAAGAAATGAAAGAGCTTCAAAACTCACCTGAGTATAAAGAGCTGAAAAGAAAATTTGATAATGGAATTGATAGCATTAAAAAGAAAAAAGGTATTAAAACAGATATAGACCTGAATTGATCAAACACAGATCATACGAATTATAAACCACACAATAAAATTAGATTGAGGGCAGAAGAGAAATCTTCTGCTTTTTTGTTTGTAAGAATAAACATCCATTGATTAAGTTTTCATAATTTAGCAGAGTAATATGCTACAAAAACTTTCTATTCGTAACTATGCTTTAATAGATAGTGTTGATTTGGAACTTAATAAAGGTTTAAATATCATCACTGGCGAAACAGGTGCCGGTAAGTCTATCATGCTTGGCGCACTCTCCCTTATATTGGGTCAGCGTGCCGAAACTAAGTATTTCTTTAATCAGGACAAAAAATGTATTATCGAGGGGCAATTTCTGCTTAGCGACACTAAATTACGATCTCTTTTCGAAGAAAACGATATTGATTTTTATAACGAAAGTATTTTAAGGAGGGAAATATCCACAGATGGAAAGTCAAGAGCCTTCATAAACGATACTCCCGTTACGCTTACAGTAATGAAGCAAGTTGGCGAGAAACTCATCGACATACACTCTCAGCATGCTACACTGGAGGTAAACGATCCTGGCTTTCAACTGTTGGTTGTAGATACCCTGGCAAATCATCAGTCTTTGTTAGCCAAGTATCGTGAGCAGTATAAAGTTTATAAGAAAACACAGCAGCAACTATCCACCTTACAGGAAGCTGCTGCAGAAGCTCGCAGTAGACAAGACTACGAGCAGTTCCTTTTCAATGAATTGGAAACCGCAGCCTTAAAGTCCGGTGAGCAGGAACAGCTTGAAACTGAATTACAAATGCTTAGCAATGCTGAGAGCATCAAAAGAAGCCTTTTAAATAGCCATAATATACTGAGTGAACAGGAAACAGCTGTGTTACCTCTATTAAAAGAGGTTATCAATCAGCTTCAAAGCGTTGAGAAATTTAATCCTGACTATGCTGCTTTAAATGAACGCCTAAGGTCTTCACTTATCGAAATTAAAGATATTGCTCAGGAAACTGTAGCATTTGAAGAAGGAATAATTTTTAACCCTTCCAGAATTGAGGAAATTAATGAACGTTTAGACATCATTTATAATCTTCAGCAAAAACACAGGGTAAATACTATTGAAGAATTGCAGGCTATCGAAACGCAGTTATCCCAAAATTTAAGTGAGCTATTAAGCGGAGATGAAGAGATTGAACGACTTGCAAAAGAAATAGCCTTGATGAAGGAAGATCTGGAACGCAAAGCAACCGAACTATCGGCAAATAGAAGCAAATCTATAACCAGTACAGATGATCAGGTAGCTAAAGTGCTTAATCAGGTTGGCATGCCCAATGCTAAAATTAAAATTGAACAGAATGTTCTTCCTGAATTGAATAAGGATGGAAAAGACAATATCACCTTACTATTCTCTGCCAATAGCGGACAGGCTCCTGCCCCTGTAGGTAAAGTTGCCTCCGGAGGGGAGCTATCCAGACTGATGCTGGCTATTAAGTCGATCATGGCCAAGCATACCTCACTACCTACCTTAATATTTGACGAAATCGATACAGGTATTTCAGGAGAAACAGCCGTTCGGGTAGGTAATGTAATTGGAGATCTGGAACAGAATATGCAGGTAATATGCATTACCCACCTACCTCAAATTGCGGCAAAAGGTAATGCTCATTATTTTGTTTATAAAAATGAAGAGACTGAGCGTACCACAACAGGTATTAGAAAATTAAAACCCGAAGATAGAATAAAGGCAATTGCTGAAATGCTTAGTGGTAAAGAACCCGGTGCATCGGCCCTCAAGAATGCTCAGGAGCTGCTTGGTTTTAACTAATCTTTAACAATAACCGCCACACATATCTTTTAGATTTTTATTACTTTCGATAAATCATAAGAAGAACCAAAATAAAAAGATATGTATAACTTACTAAAAGGTAAACGTGGTATCATTACTGGAGCATTAGATCAAAATTCAATAGCATGGAAGGTTGCTGAAAAAGCACATGAAGAAGGTGCTGAATTCGTTTTAACCAATGCTCCTATTGCCATGAGAATGGGTGAGATTAATGCTTTGGCAGAGAAGACAGGTTCTCAGATTATTCCTGCTGATGCAACCAATGTAGATGAACTTACAAACCTGTTTAGCCAATCACAAGAAATATTAGGCGGTAAAATAGACTTTGTGCTGCATTCAATTGGCATGAGTGTAAACATCCGTAAAAAAATCCCTTACACTGAATTAAACTACGATTATTATCAAAAAGGCATAGATGTTTCTGCACTTTCATTTCACAAAATGCTTGCTGTAGCCAAAAAACTTGATGCAATAAATGAAGGCGGCAGTGTTGTAGCTTTAACCTATATGGCAGCTCAACGAACCTATCCGTTCTACACAGATATGGCAGATATTAAAGCAATGCTTGAATCAATTGCCCGCAGTTTTGGCTATCATTATGGCCTGGAGAAGAAAGTTCGCATCAATACAGTTTCTCAATCGCCGACTAAAACCACTGCCGGAGCAGGAATTAAAGGCTTTGGCGACTTCTACGATTATGCAAATGCCATAGCCCCTTTAGGTAACGCCGATGCTGAATCATGTGCAGATTACTGTATTACTCTTTTCTCTGACTTAACCCGCATGGTTACCATGCAGAACCTTTTCCATGATGGAGGGTATTCATCAACAGGTGTTAGCGATATTGTTATGCAAAAAATGGGACTAGAAGAATAACCCATTAGTTTATAATTATGATCCGTCGACTATCATTAGCCATTTCCCTAATATGTTTTTCTATTACTGTTTATGCACAAAATTCATATTCAATTAGTGGTGTTGTCAGAGATCAGAAAGAAACTTTACCTGGTGCAGGCATTTACATTAGTGGCTATAAAATAGCTACAGCAGCCGATAACAATGGCCGTTTTAAGATAAATAACCTGCAACCAGGAAATTATGATATCCTTGTTCAAATGGTAGGGTACCTACCCTATTCCAAAAATGTTGTCATTTCCGATAAATCAGTAGAGGTAGAACTAACCCTTAAAGAGAATACAGTTCAGTTAAATGAAGTAGTAATTCGTGCGGATCCTAACAGGGCCAAATACATTGAGCAGTTTAAGGAGTTCTTTATTGGTAAATCTCCCAATGCAGCCCAATGTAAAATACTAAACCCTCAAGTCCTTAATATTGATTACGACGTCAGCAAAAGTTTACTTACGGTAAAAACAGATGAATTCTTAATAGTTGAGAATAAAGCTTTAGGATATCGCTTAAAATATATGCTGGATAATTTTGAGTACAATTCCAGAACACGCATAATCTATTATTCCGGACATCCATTTTTTGAAGAACTAAAAGCTTCATCAGCACGGAGAAAAAAATATACCATAAATCGCGAAATTGCATATTACGGTTCTTCCCAACACTTCTTTAAATCCCTTTATCAAAACACAACTAAAGAAGAAGGCTTCATCATTAACAAAATGATTAAAGTTCCTAATCCTAACCGTTACCCTGATAAGGTGATAAACGAGAAATTAACCAAACTGAGAACCATTCCACCAAAGACTGGTATCTTTAAAACCGCTGCTAAAATAGACACGGCACAAGTTAACTTTTGGCAAAAGCAGCAAGATATGCCGAAATATCTTGATAAACTTGATCGTGCAGAAGTACTTCCAGACACACTGGTTCACTATTACAATCAGAATTTAAAGCTGCTCGACTATACTGACGCGCTTTGTGTGATATACACAAAGGAAAAAGAATCCTTAGCTTATTCCAAAACCGGATTTTGGATTTTCAGGCCATTGGACTTGCCAAGTTATGAGATCTCTGTAGCCAATTTGATGAACGGACCAGTCCGATTCTATGAGAACGGGGGTATTCACGATTCGAGGTCCTTTTTATACGAAGGCTATTGGGCTTATGAGAAAATAGCGGATATGGTACCTATGGATTATATACCTCTAAAGCGCAAATAAGAATATGACCAGATGGCTTCTTTTACTTATCCCCATATTATTCCTGACCTTAGATGGTAGCGCCCAGGGATCACTTTCCATAACGGGAACAGTAAAAGACATTAAAGGAGAACCCTTACCTGGAGCAGGTATCTATTTAAGTGGTTATAAAATTGCAACCGTATCAGACAATACGGGCAAATTTGCGCTGCCTGGCCTTAAGCCTGGAAGCTATGATGTTCTTGTCCAAATGATAGGCTTCTTACCCTACACGAAGAATGTGATCCTTTCAGATAAATCCATTTCAATTGAAATTGTTGTAAAAGAAAGCGTTACACAGCTTAAAGAGGTTGTTATTAATATTGATCCCAACAGACAATTCTATATTAATCGGTTTAAAGATCAGTTTATTGGTAAAACACCTAATTCTGAAAAGTGCAAAATTTTAAATCCCGAAGTTCTTATAACCGAATATGACAAAGAGCGAAGGATTTTAAGAGTTACTGCCGATGAATTTCTAATAGTCGAAAACCAAGCATTAGGTTATAGGATCAAATACCTGTTAAAGTATTTTGAAAGTAATTTCGAATCAAATATCATATTTTTTTCAGGACTCCCCCATTTTGAGGAACTTAAAGGTTCAAAGTCAAAAAAGAGAAAATGGCTGCAAAATCGGGAAATTGCGTATGCGGGTTCTTCACAACATTTTTTTAAATCACTTTATAACAATAGCACAAAGGAAGAAGGTTTTATTATCTATAAACTGAGGGAAGTAGAAAATAAAAACAGATTAGCTGATAAACTGATAGATTATAAAATAAAGCTATTTACGTCTCAATCCAGAAATGCATTCTTAACAGATCCAAGTAACGACTCGCTAATTTACTGGCAAAGAAAGAAGAATGAGCCAAAAACTCTTGAGGTACTAAACAGAACCGAAGTACAAACAGACACATTGGTAAAAACAATTTATAAAGACCTTAAAACAATTAACTACGAGGATGCCTTGTATATTATGTTTACCAAGGAGAGAGAAAGCAAGCAATACACCACCATGTCTGGCCATGCGGTAGGCCGACCACCCGATATACCAAACTACCAGATATCGGTTGTACATATGATAAATGCACCAGCTAATTTTTATGAATATGGGGCTGTTTTAGATCCCCGATCTCTATTATATTCCGGATTTTGGGGATACGAAAAAGTTGCCGACATGGTTCCTATGGACTATACCCCATTGCAAAAAAGTGAATAACTTCTTTTTATTAATACTAATATTTTTAGTAATTTTAACTAATGATATTAGACAAAGAAACACCGGAAAATTACCATAAAGGAAGAGGAGCTCAGTTTAACCCTCATAATCGTTTTGCCAAAAATGATTATGTAAAGGAACATGATGAAGGAATTGACGAATGGGAAGAAGAGGATCAAAAGACCACTTTCATTTTCGGCAAATCAAAATCTATTGTAAACAAAGTAGATAGTCCTGATGTAGGCATGCTCTACTCTCTAAATCCTTATCAGGGCTGTGAACACGGTTGCACCTATTGCTATGCACGAAACGCGCATGAGTACTGGGGATTTAGCGCCGGATTAGATTTTGAACGCAAAATCATAGTAAAAACAGACGCTCCTGTTCTGTTCAAAAAGTTTCTGGAGCGTAAAGGATGGGATGCATCTACGATCTCATTATCTGGCAATACGGACTGCTATCAACCCGCAGAAAGACGCTTCAGAATAACGCGTCAGCTTTTAGAAATTGCTTTAGATTATAAACAACCCATTGGGATGATTACAAAAAATGCGCTCATACTTCGTGACCTGGATATTCTGCAGGAAATGGCCAAACTTAATTTGTGCATGGTGTATGTTTCGATTAATAGCCTAAATGAAAAGCTCCGTTCAAAAATGGAACCGAGAACAACTACTGCGAAACAACGATTAAAAATAGTGGAAGAGCTAAGCAAAGCAGGAATTCCAATGGGGGTTATGGTTGCTCCGCTCGTTCCAGGTCTAAGTGATCATGAAATCCCGGTTATCCTAAAAACCATTGCCAATTGTGGAGCAATATCAGCGGGTTATACTGTGGTGCGACTTAATGGCGCTATTGGAGGGATATTTGAAGACTGGCTACGCAAAAACTATCCTGATCGCTTTGAGAAGGTGTGGCATATGATTCAGTCCTGTCATGGTGGAAATGTAAACGATAGCAGATTTGGAGATAGAATGAGAGGCGATGGTAATATCGCTCAGTTAATTAGAGATAACTTTAAACTTCATTGTCGGCTGAACCACCTAAACGAGAAAAAGATTGAGTTGAACCCCGGTTTGTTTAAAATCCCCAAAGCTCAACTCGATCTATTTTAAAACGTTAAGAAAGAAAGTTGTCTTCTTCTCTATATGCCTGTATTACTCTAAGTTCACCTTCTTTTCCTGGTTTTGAATTACCGTGTTCCATACCCATAACGCCTTTATAACCTTTCTCATAAAGATGTTTGAATAAGTTCTTATAGTTAATCTCACCGGTTGTTGGTTCATTTCTTCCAGGATTATCACCTATTTGAATGTAGGCAATCTCATCCCAGCACCTATCAATATTGACTATTAACTGCCCTTCTGTTTTTTGCATATGATAAATGTCATAAAGAATTTTACATGAAGGGCTCTGCACTGCCTTACAAACAGCATAGGTTTCATGCGTTTGTTGTAAAAATAATTCAGGGGTATCACTTAAGGTCTCTAATACCATTATTAAACCATGTGGTTCAAAAATTTCGGCACCAGCCCTCATCGCATCAACAACATTTGCAAATTGATTTCCATAAGGTAATTTGCGTTCGTAAAACCCAGGAACAACTGTTAACCATTTTGCATTACATCTTTTTGCAGCTTCTACGGATTTTTTACAGGTCTCTACGAATTTATCTTTAAATTCTTTTTTACCCGTTGTTAATGATGTTTTCCAGTTATCCCCTCCATCAACAACAAAAACACCCATTCTCATGCCTAATTTGGCAAGAAGGTCTCCTATTTTTGTTTGTTCATCAACTGATCTTCCTAAATAGCCATTGTCCTCAATAGAACGAAAACCCTGATCATGCATAAATCTAATCTGATCCAGAAAGCTATCGCCAGCATTATTTTTAAACATCCCCTGATGAGGAGCATAATCTAGATTAAAAGTTTTACCAGCCATCGCTGAGCCTTGCCCATTAGTAGTTTTGTCGGCAGCAAGTCCATTTATTGAAGACCCGGCCACAAGCGCACCGGTGGCGACAAAGCTATTTTTTAAAAATTCTATTCTGTTCATATTTTTGGTTTTTGGTTAGGTACTTTTTTAATAATGGATTAGTTTATTATCATTTTTTTAAATCCTGCCGTTAATGTATCAGCAACGCCTCCGTCCTTACGGTGATAGATAATATACGCTTCCATATTTTTTTTGGCTGCAAAATCAAGTGCTTCATTAACATTCATAGCCATTATGGGGCTATCATACCCATCGGCAGTAATAGCGTCTTTTGCATAAATTGTCACACTAATCAATGTATTATCTAAAGGATAACCCGTTTTAGGATCAATTAGATGTGCAATTTTTTTGGAGCCTTTTTGCAAATATTTTCTATAATTACCAGCAGTAGTTATTGCTCCATCATTAATACTGATTACATGCCTCACTTGAGGTTCGGCATTTGGTGAATCCGCAGGTCCTTCAATCCCTATATTCATTGATGTTCCATCAGGTTTCGGTCCTTTTATCCTTAGTTCACCGCCTATTTCTACAACAAAAGAGGTGATTCCTTTATTAATTAAATAA
>NZ_CAMLHF010000151.1 GCF_946479715.1 uncultured Pedobacter sp.
AATGACTGGATTAAAATTACTGTTGAAGAAAGAGATAAATTAAGTACAGATCTGGCTAAATTGGCTATGGTTAGAAAGGTATATCCATCTGATGCTAATTTTATACTAATACAGGTTGATGATGCGTTAAATACATACAACGCCCTGGTAGACCAAGGTATCATCATCAGAGACCGATCTAAAGTATCATTGTGCGAAGGATGCCTGCGCATCACTATCGGAACCACCCAAGAAAACGAAATCCTCTTAAAAGCCCTAAAAACAATGTAATGAAGAAAGTATTATTTATAGACCGTGATGGTACACTCATTAAAGAGCCCGCGGATGAGCAGATTGATTCATTTGCCAAATTAGAATTTTACCCTAAAGCACTATACTATCTTTCAAAAATTGCAGCCGAGCTGGATTATGAACTTGTAATGGTTACTAATCAGGATGGTTTGGGCACAGATTCTCACCCTGAGGAGCACTTCTGGCCAGTCCATAATTTCATTATGGATACTTTTGCTGGTGAAGGCGTAGAATTTAGTGAGGTAATTATCGACAAAACCTTTGCCCATCAGAATGCAATAACCCGCAAACCCAATACAGGTTTACTGCAACACTATTTTACTGATGCTTATGACCTGGACAGTTCATTTGTAGTTGGCGACCGCATAAACGACGTTATCCTGGCTAAAAACCTTGGTGCAAAAGCCATATGGATCTGTAATAATGACCAGCTTGGCGCGAATGAGAAACTTGAAAAAGCTGAGCACTTAACTGAGCATATTGCTTTAAGAACCCAGAATTGGGTGGATATCTATACCATGCTTAAGGCTGGAACAAGAACAATTACTCATGAACGCAATACCAATGAGACCAAGATTAGCATTAGCATTGATCTGGATGGAACTGGTAAAGCTGATATCGACACAGGGTTAAATTTCTTTAATCATATGCTTGACCAGATCGCACGTCACGGAAGTATTGATTTACGAATCAAGACCAATGGCGATTTGCATATTGATGAGCACCATACTATTGAGGATACCGGGATTGCACTTGGAGAGGCTTTTGCCAAGGCTATAGGCAACAAACTTGGTCTTGAACGTTATGGTTTCTGCTTGCCTATGGACGATTGTTTAGCTCAGGCAGCAATAGACTTTGGCGGGCGTAACTGGATTGTTTGGGAAGCAGACTTTAAACGTGAAATGGTTGGCGATATGCCTACTGAGATGTTTTATCACTTCTTTAAATCATTCAGTGATGCGGCAAAATGCAACCTGAACATTAAAGCCGAAGGCGAGAACGAGCATCATAAAATTGAGGCTATTTTTAAAGCTTTTGCCAAAGCAATTAAAGTGGCTATTAAGCGTGATGCTGAAAAGCTGGTTTTACCCAGTACTAAGGGAGTATTGTAAATAGACAGGCCGTCATCCTGAATTTATTTCAGGATCTCACAAGAGAAAGGTGACTTAATAAGTGAGGGATCCTGAAATAAATTCAGGATGACGGGGAGAAATAAAGAATTAAAACAATGATTGGAATAGTAAACTACGGCGCCGGCAACATCTTTTCCCTTACCTCTGCATTGGAAAGGTTAGCTATACCCTTCGGAATGGTAAACTCAGAAGCTGACTTGGACAAATATACCCACATCATTATTCCAGGTGTAGGACATGCAGGAGCTGCAATGAGTAAACTGGAACAAACAGGGCTTGTTGAGCCAATAAAAGCATTAAAAAAACCAGTACTGGGCATCTGTGTGGGCATGCAATTACTTACCGAACATTCGGAAGAAGGAAATGCCAACATGATGAACATAGTACCTGTTAAAACAAAACTATTCGATAAGAATCAAGGGATTAAAATCCCGCACATGGGTTGGAATAATATAGATCATAAAAACAATTCTTTGTTTGAAGGTGTTGAAAATCTGACACAATTTTACTTTGTGCATTCGTACTTTATTGAATATAACCCTACTTTTGATATCGCGACTGCAAATTATGGCAAACCATTTTCTGCAGCAGTGCAAAAGGATAATTTCTATGGCGTACAATTTCATCCAGAGAAATCTGGTATCGCCGGAGAACGTTTATTAAAGAATTTTTCAAACTTAAAACAATAAAATGTACATAATTCCCGCAATTGATATTCTAGATGGTAAGGTTGTTCGCCTTAGAGAAGGTGATTATAACCAAAAGACAGTATATGATGTTTCCATCGCTGAAATGATAGACACTTACCGGTCTAATGGTACAGAATTCATACATATTATTGACTTAAATGGAGCAAAAGGAGATTTCAGTAATCAGAAGGAACTTTTTGACATCATTAGAAAGACCGACATGCGCGTTCAGTATGGAGGTGGTATCCGCACAATTAAGCAAGTTACAGATTTGCTTGATGCAGGTATTCATCGCGTTATTGTTGGCACACAAGCCATTACTAACCCTGATTTCTTAAAAGATCTTAGTACCGAAGTAGGCAAGAAATATGATTATGCAAATCGTATCGTAATTGCTATTGACGTATTAGACGAGGTAATTAAATACTCAGGTTGGATGGAAAGCTCGCCCATTAAGCTAATGGATTATGTTGACAAGTGCTTACAACTTGGCTTTTTCAGATTCCTGTGCACAGACATCAACAAAGATGGCAAATTAGGTGGTGCAGCCGTAGACTTGTATAAAAAGTTATTGGAGCACTCTCCGTTTATAAAACTGATTGCATCTGGTGGTATCAGCTCAATGGCTGACATTGAAGAACTGGCAAATCTGGATATCCGCTCAGTAGTGGTTGGCAAGGCAATATATGAAAACAGGATTTCTATTGATGAAATTAAGCAATGGAATCTGAAGCAAATGACCTCTCTTTAATCGATGTTAAGCAAACGTATTATTCCATGCCTTGATGTTAAAGATGGGCGCACGGTTAAAGGTGTAAATTTTGTTGACCTGAAAGATGCAGGAGATCCGGTTGAACTTGCCTGGCAATATGCACAGCAAGGAGCTGATGAACTGGTATTTTTAGACATTACTGCAACACATGAAAGACGTGGCACCACGATAGAAATGGTGAAATCGGTGGCCCGTCAGCTGAATATCCCCTTTACCATAGGTGGGGGCATTACTACCATTGCTGACGCTGAAGCGCTGCTGAATTCAGGTGCTGACAAGATCAGCATCAATTCTGCTGCAGTCAGAAACCCCTCGTTAATTGAAGATCTGGCTAAAGCATTTGGTGTTCAGTTTGTAGTGGTAGCTGTTGACACCAAATTGGTAGATGGCAAAAACATGGTTCACCTTAATGGCGGACGATTGATTACTGAACTGGAAACAGAAGACTGGATTCTTAAGGCTGAAAGCTTAGGTGCAGGAGAAATCCTATTGACTTCAATGGATCACGACGGCACTAAAAATGGCTTTGATTGCTTATTACTGGATAAAATAGCACGATCTATTAACATCCCTGTAATTGCGTCAGGTGGTGCCGGTAAGATCGAACATTTTACAGAAGTATTTTTAGAGACAGGTGTTGATGCTGCTTTGGCAGCCTCGGTTTTTCACTTTGGTGAGATTCCTATCCCCTATTTAAAAAGCGAATTAAAAAAACACAATATACCGGTAAGGTTGTAGCAAAACCTTATAACTAAAACGGCCGGGATGCTGAAATAAATTCAGCATGACGAGATCGTATAAAGAGTTAAAAACGATATGAACATAGATTTTGAAAAAACACAGGGTTTGGTACCTGTAATTATACAGGATGTACATACCCTGGAAGTTTTAATGCTGGGTTACATGAACCAGGAAGCATGGGACAAAACGCTGGCAGAAGGGAAAGTTACTTTCTTTTCGCGCAGTAAAAACAGACTATGGACTAAAGGCGAGGAAAGCGGAAACTTTCTTTTTGTAAAGGAAACGCATATAGATTGTGATAACGATACCATCCTTATAAAAGCTACGCCCGTTGGCCCTACTTGTCATACAGGTTCCCGCAGCTGCTTTAAAACTGATTACAACCAGAACTTTATCTTTGAACTAGAACAGATCATTGCCGATCGTTATGAAAACCCTACGGAGGAGTCTTATGTAAATAAACTTCGCGCAAAAGGCCTTAATAAGATTGCACAAAAAGTAGGCGAAGAAGGTGTTGAAACCGTTATCGCTGCTTTGGCCGAAACTGATGTTGACTTTGTTAATGAAAGCTCTGACCTGATCTTTCATTTATTGGTTTTACTTAGAGAAAAGGGCAAAACCCTGGCGGATATTGGCTTAAACCTAAAAGGCCGACATAGCAAATAATCATATGCTAAAGCACCTACATACACTTAGCGGTCACCAAAACCCAATCTATGCACTTGCAAGTCCTGCTGCAAAAGAAGGTGTCTTTTTTAGTGCAGGCAATGATAAAGGTGTTGTGGAATGGTCATTAAAAACAATGACCTTTGTTAAGGTTCTGGTGCCCGTACAAAGTTCAGTGTATGCTTTGCATAGCTATAAAGATTTACTCTTTATAGCACAAAGAAGTGGGTTAATTCTTGTATTTGACATAAAGATTGAGAAAACCATTGCCACTTTAAGTTATCACCAAAAGGGAGTTTTCGATCTGAAAACCATTGCTTATAAAAACGAACTTTTAAGTACCGGAGAAGATGGAACAGTGGCTGTGTGGTCATTGTCCGATTATTCATTACTTTATAATTTCCATGTTTTACATAACACAGTTCGTACCATTGCGGTAAGCAATTCAGAAAAAGAAGTTGCTTTTGGCTGTAAGGATGGAATTATCAGAGTTTATAATTCTTTGGATTATAGCTTAAAGATCGAATTGAGCAGTCATAAACTCCCAATTACTTCATTACAGTATGCTCCAGATGGATCATCTTTGATTTCGGGTGGCCGAGATGCGCAATTAAAGGTGTGGAACTTACCAGACTATGAATTGGTAAATAACATAGCCGCACATATGTTCAGTGTGTACACTATTGCGTTCCACCCTACTCAGCCTTATTTTGCTACCTGCAGTCAAGACAAAAGTATTAAGTTATGGGGAGCCAATGATTTTAAACTATATAAGATCCTCAGTTTAGAAAAAAATACTGAGGGACATTTTCATTCTATTAACAAACTGATGTGGAGTTCAGATGGCAAATACCTGATCTCTACCGGCGACGACAGACAGGTAATGGTTTGGGAGTTTAATTCTTAAAGTATACTATTTTTTTAAGGAAAGTTTGTTTAAATTGGAGGCTACTAAGTATAAGTTATGGCCAAAGAACATCTATATCAAACGAGTTTAACATGGACAGGTAATAAAGGTTCAGGAACAATGGACTACCGGTCTTACGAAAGAAGTTATATCATATCAATAGACCATAAAGCAGATATCCAGGGATCATCAGATTCGGCATTTTTAGGGGATAAAACTAAACACAATCCAGAAGATTTGCTCGTTTCATCATTATCGTCATGTCACATGCTTTGGTTTTTACATCTATGCTCTCAAAATGAGATCATAGTATTGGATTATACCGACAATGCCGTAGGTAAAATGGCCGAAGAGCCTAGTGGAAGTGGTCATTTCACTGAAGTTATTTTAAACCCTGTGGTAGTAATTAACAATGAAGACCATGTAGAAAAAGCCAATTCACTACACGAACAGGCAAACAAGATGTGCTTTATTGCTAATTCATGCAATTTCCCTGTTACGCATAGCCCTAAATGCATAGTAGAAAAGGGTTAAATTCATTAAAATTTTAACTTAGAATCATTAAGTTAATCGCTTAATGATTCTAAGCTTATGAGAATATCTTCCTAATTCAGCATTATAAATACCCTGATTATCCATTCGATCTATCCTTACTTTGCCTGAAGAATGAATAATATCGGTTGCATTTAACATAATACCAACATGAATAATTCGGCCTTCTTCGTTATCAAAAAAAGCTACATCCCCTGGTTTAACTTCAGGTAAAAAATCAACTGTGGTGCCTTGTTCTGCCTGTTGCCACGCATCTCTGTTTAATTGTATCCCGTTTAGTTTAAAAACGATCTGCACAAATCCGGAACAATCCATTCCAAATAAATTTTTACCGCCCCATAAATAAGGAACGTTTTGAAAAAAAAGTGCTGTATTTATAACATCAACATGATCAGAAGGAGGAATTATCCGTGGACTAAACAAAACCTTATACTTTTCAACCCCTATACTGCAATAGCCATTATTAAACAAAGGAAGATTACTTCCTGGAGAGATATAATATTTACTACCCTGCTCATCTGTTATTACATTAGCTATTTCGGCCGGAGCCAGGTATTTGCAACTATGGTTACTTACGAACTCTTCTAAAGATACTTCCGTTAACTGCTTAAAGTCTAACCAGCCCTCATATCCATCATAAGCATTACGTACTTGCCACCACTTTTCATTTCGTTGAAGGATCTCCACATGATCTCCAAAAAGCAATTGAGATGCAATTTCGGCTCTGTCTGATGGTTCAGATCTTAAGGGTGCTACTGCCACCCTACATATTCCATAGTATTGTTCCATAGCATAAAATCAATGGTATAAATGTAAACTTTTGCTCAGTTATTTTGTTATTTTTATAGTATAAACCTTAATCTATACGACGATGAACCTCAAAAAAATTCTAATTGCTGTTGACAATAGCACCTGTTCAGAAAAAGCAGCAAAAGTTGGTTATGAAGTAGCGAAGACATTTGGCGCAGAGGTTGCACTTGTCAACATTATAGAGCCCGTGCCTGCAAACATCAGCCCTGACCTAACATTAGCCCCTGTTTTTCTGGAAACTTACGACAATAGTGAAGAAAACAGCCATTTACTATTAAAAGAAATTGAAACTAAATTTAGTCATGGTATTGCTACTACCTATTTAAGTGTAGTTGATAGCGCTGCTCACGGTATTATACAGCAATCTGATGAGTATGGCTCAGATCTTATTGTAATAGGCACTTACGGCCGCACAGGTCTATATCACTTTTTAATGGGAAGCGTTGCTGAACATGTAGCTAGAAAATCTGCATGTCCGGTTTTAATTGTTCCAAACAAGTATGAAGAAAAAGCTTAAATAAAAAAGGACACCCAAAAGGTGTCCTGTATAAATTTGATTATAAAAGCTAAACTAGTTCTCTTGGTGTAACCAAGCTTTTTTAGCCAATAATTCTTCTTCTGTTTCGCGAACATCCTCATCATCAACGCAGCAGTCTACCGGACAAACCGCAGCACATTGAGGTTCATCATGAAAGCCTTTACATTCTGTACACTTATCTGAAACAATATAATAGACCTCATCAGAGGCTGCATCCTGTGCAGCTCCAGCGTCTATTTGTTTGTCGCCAAAGTCGATAATACCATCTAAGTTAGTACCATCAGAAAATCTCCAGGCAGTGCCTGCATCGTAAATTGCATTATTTGGGCATTCAGGCTCACATGCTCCGCAGTTAATACATTCGTCTGTTATTTTAATAGCCATGTCTTCGTGTAAATCTATTGCTAAGGGTTACCTTTGCAATGCAAATATAACACTTAAACTTTAAAATTGTTGGAAATATGCCAATCCTTACTGCGGAAAAACTAATTATTGCTTTAAAAAAACTTAGTGACTATATAGCCAATCCTGATCAGGGATTCAAAAACCTGATTTTAGCGGCTCAAAACAGCAATGCCTGGTTTACTATAGATGAGGTTGAAAGATCATTAAATGCTTTGCATAAAATGCTTAACCAACAAGATCTGGAAATCTGGTTCAAAAATATTACGATTAATGAAAATCCTAAAAAAGTTGGGCTAATATTGGCTGGAAACATCCCTCTTGTAGGTTTTCATGATGTATTATCTGTTTTGGCAACCGGAAACATAGCGCTTATTAAGCTATCATCATCTGATGACAAATTGCTGCCTGCCTTACTCGCTCAGCTACTTATTATTGAGCCTCAACTGGCAGATTATATTGTTTATGTTGAACGCTTGAAAGATTTTGATGCTGTGATTGCTACAGGTAGTAATAATACCTCAAGATATTTTGATTTTTATTTTGGCAAGGTCCCAAACATCATTCGAAAAAACAGAAATAGTGTTGCGGTATTAAACGGACAAGAGAGTCCTTCCGAAATTGCCTCGCTTGGTCATGATATATTTGATTATTTTGGCTTAGGTTGCAGAAATGTTTCTAAACTATTTATCCCGGAGGATTACAATATCAAAGATTTTTTTGAGCCGATAGAACATTTCAAAGAAATTATTAATCATTTCAAATACAACAACAATTACGATTATAACAAATCTATTTACCTGGTAAATATGGCTGAGCACTATGATAACGGTTTCTTATTGTTAAAAGAAGATTCAGGAATGTCATCACCGTTGGCTGTACTGTATTATGAGCGATATAAAAACATTGAAGATGTTGCAGCTAAACTAAAGGCAGAAGAAGAAAGCATTCAATGTGTAGTAAGTAATATTCCTTTTGAACTAAAAACCAGCGTACTAGGATTTGGAGAAAGTCAGGTTCCAAAACTATGGGATTATGCGGATAATGTGGATACGATAGCCTTCCTTAATAAGATATAAAAAGCAGCCTATTTAACATATCTTCTAATATGTTAAATAGGCTGGCTTTGCCTTTAATATAACCTACTATTTGTGTATAACACCATTTAATTTAATGGTGATTAAATAAGTACCCAGTTGCTTAATCTGGAAACCAAATCTTGGATTAATACTAAATGTTGTTCCAGGAGGATGATTTGCCGGGAACGTAGTTAACGAAGCAAACTTGCTTGGTATTCTGTAGTACATTAGAAAATCTCCATATCCGCTGATTCTCTTTATTGGGAAAGGCGTAATCTCAAAATTACAAACCATCGAAGTATCTGTATAGGTTACCGGGTTAAATTTCGCATATGATTCAAAGGTTGGCCTATCTCCTCTTTTAATGATCTCTCCTGTTTTGGGGTTAAATGGAACTCCATTTTGATCCACAATCTTTACAATTGCATTTGTACCCTCGTCACTAATTTTTTCAATGATCATTTCTGGATTAGCAGACAATGCGCCATTGTCAGTCGCAACTCCATTATCATTAAACCAGCTTGCTGCTATTGCATAAGGCTTAAACAACTCCGGATCTCTAAAATGAATTTCGCCAATGTTTTTAAACACCTTTGTTCCACTCTCATTGCTCACTTCCACATCAAATTCATATTCAGATCTTGCTGGCAAAAATGCCGTTCCTGCGTTAAAGAGAAATTGTCCGCTAGGCAAAAATTCAAAAGGAGGCAGCATTTTTTTCTCTCTTTTTGCATTTACCTGGGCAATAGTAGTATCTATATCCGGATCAATTGGTTGTTTGTAAACATAAACCTCATGTTCTGCATAAAATTCTTCAGCCTTTTGGCTTGTACCTTTTTTTCTTACTTCAAGCAATTTAACTAAAACAGGAAGTGTTGAGCCATCTAAATTTAGTGAGCTTGTTACTACTTTCACATTACCCTGTTCAATAGAGAATGGACTGTCTTTATAATACATTGTTTCTCCAATAAAACCTACAGGGATCTTTTTACACCCCACCCAGGCTAAACTTGCGCATACAATTAGTATTAGTGCATATCTTATAATTTTCATTTCTTTCAATTTAATTGAGTAAAAGATTTACCAGTAAAATTTGTGCGTATTATTTAATACATGGAGCACCCCATTGGTAGTTAAAATCCCTGAGGTCTGAACCAACTCTATTATATCCCTGTCCTCATCAGGATAATCATCTGGAATTGGATCTGGATCCAGGCCATTTCTTATTTTAGTCAGAAAAAGATACTGTGGCTTAGTGGTCACAGGCCCTGTATAGCTATCAACTTCTTTTAATAAAATAGAGAAATCCTCACCAGACAAGCTCTTAAAAACTTTATTTTCTAAAGAAAGTTGCTCGCGATTAATCTTACCGGCAAAAAGGTGAGATCTTAATGAATCTCTTAATTCTGGAATAGGCAAACTATCCAATGTATACTTGATATTCTCATCCTGATATTTCTGTTGGATAACCAGTGTCCTCCTTGCCAGAAGTGCTTTAATTGAATAATCTGTAGGTGCAAAAAAGGTGTTGCTTCCGTTAATCTCCTCTTTTAATCCTGCTTTATCAATAAGGACTACCAGCGTATCAAATAGAGGCTTGGTTTTAAGAAAATCATAAGTTGTCATATTTACATGTGGATCATGTAAATCGCCTCCAATGATATAATCATTCTTTTTACATGCTGTAAACGCCAGGCAAAAAGAGAATAGAGTTAAAATGTATGATAATTTAATTTTCATGATATTTAATTTAAGTGACCAGGTTATCTTAATTTTCCGATCCAGTATTTATTTTGTGTCAATTCTTTATTATCAACAAACAACCCTCTGTTAATAGGCCATTTCCAGCCTTCCTCATCATATCTGGATTGAGGAAAACGACTGGCATCAAGATAATCAACGACCATCTTATTGCGCACCATATCATACCAGGTATGGCCTTCACAAAACAATTCGCGAAAAGTCTCATCAAATATTTCATATCTAAGATCTTCTCCACTTCCAGCATAATTTTCAAGATTTGATCTTCTTTTAACTTCATTTAAATCTGTGAGTGCCTGACCATCTTTATTCAGTAGTGCATTACACTCTGCTCTTAACAATAACATTTCTGCTAATCGGAAAATGCTGATATTACAATCTATTACAGCGCCTGTTTGAGCATTAGGGTCTTTAAAAGTTAAATTCTGCTTGTTTTTACCAATGTATTTTGTAAGAATCATATCTTCAGGTTTAGACCTGTCGAAATAGTAATTATATCTCGCATCCGAATCATCAGCAAAAATCGCATTAACCATTTCCTTATCAAAAATGGTTGATTTAGACTGTCCTGGTATATAAGGAATACCTAGGGTATAATTATAAAAACCGCTTTCCTGATATTCGCCCTGACCGAAACTTGTGTTGATCTCAAATATACCTTCTGATGATTTACCTTTAAACAATCTGGCAAAATTTGAAGATGGCTCCAACATATACTTTCCAGAAGCTGTTATAGAATCTATTGCAGCAACCGCATTATTTAATAATCCCTGTTCAGTATCCTTAGTTACAAAATACTTCCATCTATTTAAATGAGCCAGTAGAGCAAAAGCAGCACCTTTGTCGGCCCTCACTATCTCCTCGTTATTAGTTTTCCACGCTAAAAGTTTAACGGCTTTATTCATGTCCACAACACAAGAATCTAAAACTGTAACCTCTGAAGTGCGCGCAATATTTTTAGACGATACAGGATCTGGGTCAAATTGAAGTACCAACGGTAAATCTCCCCATATACGAACCATGTAAAAATAAGTATAGGCGCGAATAAAATAGGCCTCTCCAATGATCTTCCTTTTATCGGCAGGTGTCTTAAATACATTATCAGGCATTTTACCTACTTTTTCGATTACGGTATTTGCTTGTGTTATTGTTTTATAAAAGGGAGTCCAGGTTTGGAAATCATCCAGATAATCACCTCTAAAATCATTAACATTTAATCCTGTACCATAATACTGGTCTCCTTTAACAAGGAAATTTAATGCGTAATCTCCACCCTCAGTAAAAACTCCGGTAGTAAAATCGCCAAACACAAAATTCGACATCCCTTGTCCGCCAAGTGTAAGCGACTTACGCAATAAGGAATAGGCCCCCATTAAGCCAGAAGTTGCATCATCCTGAGTTTTCCAATACACTCCTTCATATACCGAACCTTCAGGTTTTAAGTCTAATAATTTTTTGCAGGAAAATAGTCCTGTGCAAAGTATTCCTCCTAAAAGAAAAATACTTAATGCTCTATATTTTGATAAAATCATGATCTATGTTCTAATTATTAATTATTTATTTAAAGCCGCTTAAAAAGATGCTTGAATACCAAAGGTGAATTTTCTAGGTACCGGATAACTATCTCCTGTATATATTCCCAGTTCATTCACTGCTTCAACATCTGGTAAGGTTGATTTCTGGAAAGAGTAGACATTATCTATTATGGTATAAACCTGTAAGCGTTTCATTTTTAATTTCTCTAACAACTTGGTCGGAAAATTATAAGCTAAATTGATGTATTTAATTTTCGCATAAGATCCATCTTCCATATAGGCTGAAGAGAAATTATTAAACTGATAATAATAATCACCATAAGGATTTAAGTCGGCGTAAGTAGCCTTATCTCCCGGTTTACGCCATATAGGCAATTTATCCAGATTGATAAGCCCTGTATTAGGGAAGCTTCCAAGTTGTTTATATTGATCCAGTAAACTTGAGATATAAGTATTATAAACCTCTCTGCCTAACAAGAATGTTGTAAAAACTTCAAGAGAGAAATTTTTATAGGTAAAGGTATTACTTAAACCACCTGTAACTCTTGGGTTTGGATTACCTACCCTTACTTTATCAAAATGATCCCACACATCATAGTCAAAGTTTTGATCTATCCATCTGTATGAGCCAGGTTTTGCAGTTTGTGATCCATTCCAATAAGTAATCAGGTCTCCAGTGCGTGGATCAAAAGGGATTTCATTTTTATCTGTATATACCCCAGCCGATTTAACCAGAAAGTATTCATAAATAGGACGCCCTTTAGTAAGTATAAAAGTAGTTCCTGTATTACCATCAGTAACCATAATGTCTCTATTACCATTAGGCAACGACATGATTTGATTTTTGTTGAATGACATTACCAATCTTGGATTCCATTGAAATT
This sequence comes from uncultured Pedobacter sp., assembly GCF_946479715.1. The sequence continues at coordinate 12,761 of NZ_CAMLHF010000151.1, forward strand.
TGCTTTCAGGATTAAATACTCTTCCTGTAACATTTAAATCAACCCCTAAATTCCTAACATCAACTGCATTAGTTCTAACTTTATCATACCCGCTGGTAACCGGCATAATCAAATCAAAAATAAGGTCTGATGTACCACGGTTATAAGCATCAACAGAGATGTTTAATCTGCTTTTAAATAATTCTGCATCAATACCAATGTTTGATTGGATTGATCTTTCCCATGTCAAATTATCTTGTGTAATAGACCCCGGATTATAAGTTACCGAATTTACACCATTATAGGTATTTGTAGCAGCGGATCCTTGATACCCTGCACCACCATTTCCAGTAATGTATGAGTTAAATGGTGCATAGTAATCGGCAGGTAAGTTACCTGAAACACCATAACTCCCTCTTATTTTCAGTAATGACACCCAATTCTCTGCCGATTTCATAAATGGCTCGTCAGATATTACCCAACCTGCCGAAACAGAAGGAAAGTGAGCCCATCTGTAGTTTTTACCAAAGCGAGATGAGGCATCGGCACGGAAACTAACTGAGAAAAGATATTTATCTTTATAATCATAACTTGCTCTTCCAAAGAAAGAAAGCATGCCTGAAGCTTCTCGCTTAGACCCCGTTATCATATTCCCATATGGATCACTAAATGCATACTCATTGATGCCCTGAACAGTAGAAATTACATTATTCCCTTTTCCAATCCCCCCAATTCCTGTATATTCTCTTGTTAGGTAGTTTATCGTATTTCCACCCAGCACGGTAATATGATGGTCATTATTCACCGAAGTAGTATACGAAAGAAGGTTATCTATGTTAAAGTTATCAAAGTTCGATCTAGATGATTGAGCATAAAAATTACCATCTGCGTCCAAAATACTTGGTCTAAAGATGTCTCTGCCTCCCTTACTTGATTGTAATGACCCTTGTGTTTGGAAATGAAACTTTTTACTGATATCGTAATTAAGTGTTATACTGGAAGTAATATCATCATTGATATTCTTATCCTTAACCTGATCAAGCACACCTGTAAAGTTCTGCATATCCACATCACTTATATATAATAGTGAAGTTGGGAATGTCCCTGCATTTATTGGAAGTGGGTTTTCCCAAGGTGCTTGTCCACGCCCCCTGGCGCGATCTCCTCTTGACAATCTAAATAAGGCATCAAGTTTAAGACGCTCTGAAAGCTTAACTCCCATTGATCCCGACATGGTATAACGCTTAAACCCTGTTCCTTTAATAATACCACCCTCGTTGTAATAGTTACCACTAAAGCGATAATTCATAGTCTCTGAACCACCAGAAGCAGAAGCATCATAATTTTGAATGATACCTGTGCGAGATCGGAAGAGCGTCGTGTAGGGA
>NZ_CAMLHF010000152.1 GCF_946479715.1 uncultured Pedobacter sp.
CCACCTTGATTCCCGTCATCTCGTTGCCGTCATTCCGTTACCGTCATCTCGACTTTTGGACTGATCTCTTGCTTATGTCACTTCAAGAGATCTCTCCTAACGTCGAGATGACGAAAGCTTCGAGATGACGAAAGTAATTAGCTCAAGCCTAGTAAATCCAATGTGTCTTTTTTATGTTAAAAAAGAGATAAGCTTTACTGTTTTGAGGTCCAATATTTTGATTATTGCCAAATATTAGAATCTTTGTAGAGATGAGAAAATATAAAGATACATAATGAGTATAGCAAGAAAAATAACACTTCTTTTCGCTATTCTATCCGCAATTATCATCTCTTTGTTGAGTGGTTTTGTATGGTATTTTGCTAACGATTTTGCTTTTGAAGATTTTTATAAAAGATTAGAAGCCAGAGTTAACATCGCTGCGGAAATTAGAGTTGCCGAAGATAAAAACGACAACATGTATGCAAAAGTCCGTAATCAATATTTAGAGCGTTTACCGGATGAAAAAGAATTTGTTATTGAAAAAGGTGACATCAATAGTGTAAAATTAGGCGTCGAATTGCCATCTAGTTTTTACGATAAAATTAAGAAATTCAAAGTGGCCCGTTATCGTAAAGAAAATCATTTTTATGTTGGAAAATATTTTACTGATAATCAACAAGATCGTATTATTATTGTTTCGGCCAATGATCCCTTTGGGTTTAGAGAACTAAAGGATTTGCAGAAAACGCTAATCGCTGGTTTTTTTCTATCTATAATAATGTCCTTTATAGTTGGCTGGAAATTCTCCAACTACATGCTTAATCCCTTAAGAAAGATCATCAAAAGTGTAAAGAAAATAAAGGCAGAAAATCTACACTTAAGGCTTGATGTATACGGTACTGATGAAATGGCTCAACTCTCACAAACCTTTAACAATATGTTGAACAGGTTAGAGACAGCTTTCGAAACTCAGAACAATTTTATTAGCAATGCTTCACACGAGTTAAGAACACCGCTGACTATTATTAGTGGCGAGGTCGAACTTGCAATGAAATCAGACGCTGATGGTCAGGATCGCTATCTAGCTCTTGCCAAAATAAAAGACGAATCGGATCGACTGGAGCATATCCTTACAAGTTTGTTAGGGTTGGCACAAACAGGCTTCAACGGTAAAAACCACCCTTGGGAACTGGTAAGAATTGATGAATTGCTTTGGGATATCAAACGCACAGTTAACCAGGTGCATCCGGAAAGTAAAATTGAAATCGATTTTAGTAACCTGCCAGCAGAGGAAGATCAGATAACGATAAAAGCAAATATTAATTTACTTAAGCTAGCCATAGCAAACATTGTAAGCAATGCCTGTAAATATTCTAACAATAAACCCGTATTGGTAACATTAGAAAGTAAGTTAAACATATTGTCAATTGCTGTAAAAGATCAAGGAATTGGTATACCACCTGGTGATGTACAGCATATTTTTGAACCTTTTTATAGAGCTTCAAATACGTCGGACTTTAAGGGATATGGCATTGGCCTACCACTTTCCTTAAATATAATTCGCCTGCATCGCGGAAGCATTGCAATCAGCTCAATAGAAAATATTACAACAGAAATTAAAGTCCTGCTTCCCGTTAATTAGCTAGAATTCACTTAATAGCTTTGTCAGCTTATTCCGGTCTTTCTTGCTCATGGCAGGGTAGGCAGGCAGATAAACAAGATTATCTAGCATTAGATCTTCAGCATTAGCAGCTGTGGAAGAGGGGCTGTGCTTTACTAGGCCCGACGCCTTTTGCGAAGCATCAAAACCATTACTACGCAGGTAGGAGATAAGTCGTAACGGATCGTTGGACTCAACAGGCAGTACCCAATAAGTATGTTTTGTATTTAGTGTCCCAATTTTGTAATTGTTAGGGATGTGAGGTAAAATATCATTGGCCAACTGTATTCTTGTGGCAATATCATGCTGTTTAAAGTTGTCCAGCTTTTTCTGTAATAGTTTTATGTTTGGCAAGCAGGGGCGATAACGAATTTGTTTAAAAATGTCATCACCAGGGAATCCCTTGGTAAAGCTCGCCAATACCTCTTCAAAATCTTTTCCACTTGCCTTTGCAAGGCTATAAAATCCAGTGTAAATGGCTTTAGTAGTAAGGAGTTTTACCAGCGCGGCTTTAAATAGCTTTTTTAGAAAACTTGAGGTGTCCTGTTTATCATATTGCCCATTTATAGTTGAAACTTTGGCATGTAAAGCTGGATCTTTGAAGTTGATTATGGCACCACGGATAGCGGTATTTGTTTTAATGAGGCCAAAGCTAAACATTACCACATCCGAGTCGGGGTTGCCTTTATATATATTACCGGCATAGGCCTGGGCACAGTCTTCAAATACAATTAAATTGTATTTCCTGGCAATGGCAATTAACTCATCAGTGTCCATAATTGCACCAAAAAGGTGGGTGATCAGTATGGCTTTTGTGTTTGGCGTTATTGCAGATTCCAGCTCTGCAGGCGATATATTTAATGTTTGCTTGTTTACGGGCAAAGGAATAGCGGTTAGGTTATGGCCAGCTATAATCTTAAACATGTCTGGGATGTTGATGTCAGTTACTAAAATTTCAGAGCCTGCCGAAAAATTTAATGAATTTAGAACCAGATCAAAACCGGTACGTACAGAAAGGCAGATTAACTTTTTATCGTTTTTTTCAGTGATGTCTGTTTTTTGGGGTCTAAAATAATCAGCAAAACAATAGTAGATGCCAGTGAAAAGATCTTTATTGCTGATGTATAGTTTGCCTCGGGGTATCATGCCCGCAATATACTTATAGTTATTCCTACTACTGCACAACCTGAAGTATTCCCGGATGCTCAACTGATATTCGAAGTTTCAGATTGTCTCCTTCATTGAACCTTTGGTTCTCGTCATTTATTTTTCGTACAAAGTTTTCATTATTTAAAGCATAACGAACTACCATATAGTGGTTGTAAAACAAAGAGGACCCGGACGACCACACCAATAATACTTTTCCATCTACTATTTTACCATGATTTTCCAATTGTTGCACATAATAGAGTTTCTGTAACTCCAGAACTCCTAATGCACTAAATCTAATGGCTACAAGCAAAAGAAAACCACAAAGAGTTCTAACTAGCACGTTGCTTGTTTCAAGCCATATCATTTGTAAAATGAGAAAACAATTTCCAACAACCAACAGCAACGTAGAAGCTACAGACTCTCTGTTGTAATAATGCAATTGAAAGATACCGATGTAAATGCAAAAAAGAATTATCAAGCTAAGTACTAAAGTCCAAATGACTTTACTTTTTGATCGGGGGCGTAGCCTTAAATGCTTGTTCATGTAAGTTTTGAGATTGCGTACTGAAATATAAATATTTATTTCGGAAATATGGCAACCTTGAATTATTGGATTGTTACGCCACAAACCTGGCGTAACAATCTAATACCTTAAATCTGTGCCGTACCGCCGTCAACGAACAACTCAATACCTGTGATAAAGGTAGAATCGCTAGAAGCAAGGAATAGGGCAGTGCTGGCAATCTCTTCAGAAGTACCAAAACGTCCCATCGGAATCTTTTCTGTAAATGAATCCCTGATTTCCTGAGGTACGCCATCAAAGGTGGCAGTGTCAATAGAACCCGGACTAAGTACATTTACACGGATTTTGCGCGCTTGTAGGTCAAGCGTCCAGGTGCGGGCCAGCGAACGGATAGCAGCTTTGCTGGCACTGTATATACCCATTCCAGGGAAACCTTTCACACTGGCTATGGAACCCGTCATAATGATAGATGCACCTTCAGACAATAGAGGCAGTGCTTTCTGTACAGTAAAAATGGTGCCTTTCACATTGATGTCGAATACACGGTCATATTCTTCGGGTGTAATGGCATCAATGCCAATACCGAAATGCCCAACGCCAGAGCTGGCATATAATACATCTATATGGCCTTTTTCTTTTTTAACGATATCGTATAAACGATCCAGATCATCGAGGTTACCAGAATCAGCGCGTACACCCGTTACATTTTTACCTATATGTTTTACTGCGGCATCCAATTGTTCCTGTCTGCGGCCGGTGATATATACATAGGCACCTTCTTCTACAAATAATTTGGCAGTAGCCAGAGCCATTCCACTGGTTGCACCGGTTATTACGGCTACTTTGTTCTCTAATTTACGTGACATGATTTTGCTTATTTTTGGTCAGTGGTTCACCCGGCTGACGAAGCAAAATTGGCGAATGTGAGGCCCTCAAAACGATGAGGTTTGTTAAGAAAAAAATTGACAAATGTCAATCGAAAGGCCTACTTCTTAGGCTTCGGATTACGCAAACGGCTCAGTGTTTCGGGTGTTATGCCCAAATAAGAGGCAATCATGGCTTGCGGTACACGCAGTGCGAAATCAGGATAGCGCTTCACAAAGTTCTGGTATTTCTCTTCTGCCGTGCTACTGATCACTTCGTGTATCCGGTTCTGGTTTATCACAAAACTCTTGTTCAAAATATCGGTAACCAGCTGACCAAAAACAGGCACAGTTTCCATGGCCACCTTCATCTCATCCTTGTCGAACAGGATAAGTTCTGATTCTTCAATGGCATCAATGTTAAATTTTGAGGGGACACCAAAGAGCAGGCTTTCGCGATCGCTGATCCACCAGTCTTTAGTGGCAAAGCGGATGATGTGCTCGTTGCCCTTGCCATCAACCGAATACGTACGCATTAGGCCACTGGCTATAAAACAATGGTAGCGACATACATCACCTTCCTGCAGCAGGTATTGTTTTTTGCGCAGTTTTTTGAACTTGGCATGGCTTTCCAGTATGGCAAGCTCCTCGTCGCTAATGGTTGTTTGTCGGCGTACATATGCCTTAAAAACTTCGAACACTAGATGATATTTTTTTGCGCTAAGTTAAGATAATTTTGCCGTTCACTGATCTTTCAGTGCTGCATTTAACTTGTTGCAATAATCAATTGTTTAATCGCTCCCAGATGATAAGCCGCATGAGGAATTAAGGCCAGTGTGCCTTGTCTGAATTGCTGATCTGTCCAGTCTTTCCTTTCTGCAATTGCTGTTCTAAGATCCTCATAGGCGTTAAGCAGGTCTTGTTGTAATTTTTGCCATTCCTGATCATTCACCTCTCGGATCCTCCAACTTTCAGCCCAATCGGGCGAAGGCATTTTTCCGTCGAAGAATTCGCGTGCAACACGTATACTCCATCTTAAATGTTCAGTGTGCGCTGCAATGGTTGATCCACCTTCAACAGTGGGAGTCGAAGCCTGTTCGGCATCGATCTGCTCAATTGCTTTGGTAAAACCATGTCCCGGGTATCTATCTATTACCCAAGTGTAGTTGCTTGCCGGACCAACGTATAGTTCATCAAGCAATTCAAGTAATGATGAGATTATTGCTTCCATGAATAGAATAACCATCATCTTTTTGAAATGTTTTTGATTTAATTTATTATCTGTTTGTTTTTCAGTGTTTTAATTTAAATAAAACGTATATTGTATTAACAATGTGACGATCATTTAATCGTAGAATTATGAGGCTCAATTCTATTTTGCTGCTATTATTTCAACTGATTGTTGGATGTGCATTATCACAAGACAAAAAGAAGGATTCTGTTAACCGTCAGGATGTTCTTGAAGAGGAGTATAAACGATTGAAAGACTCATTGTCTAACTACACTTTTATCCCTGCAGTCTCTTCCGTGCTAATAAAAGAAGGTGAATGGGAATTCAATCTTTTTTCTTCTCTAAATTCAGCAAATCGATACAGAGACAACGAAGGAGAGCTTTTAGATCTAAGCGTTAGGCAAAGTTATTTATTCAATACTTTACAAGTCACCTATGGCATTTCAAAAAAATCCAGGGTAAATGTTGGATTAGATATAAACACCATAATGGGGCGAATTGATCAGGATAGGAATAGCTCAATTTTTAGAGTTTTTGATCCTAACGTATCCGGTCGAAGTCAATATGCAAGCGCTATTTCTGGTATTGGCCCAAGAGTTAGATGGAGGCCATTCAGTAAAAACTATAACCTAACCTTACAAAGCAGCTTAATTTTTGGCTTATCCATAAAAGACAGCAAAACAAATGTTTTGGGGCTAAACCAAAGCTATTTTGCAACACAGCTACTCTACAATACCCCCGTTACTAAGTACTTATCTATTTTCTCCCAATTAGGCCTACAATATGCCTTTAAAAAAGGCGATGCTGTAGCAACTTTTTATTCACCACTGGCAGTATATGTTAGCTATTTCATTCCACGTAAAACGGTGCCTTTCGTTTTAATCAATTACGTTCCCGGATTCGAAAAAAACAACAAGTGGTCATATAGCCGATATTTCTGTCAAGCCGGTGCAGGAATTCAATATCAGATCTACAAAAACCTCCTCATCAATAGCTATTACGCTGCTAATATTGCAGGTAAAAACTATGCAGTATTCAATAATTATAATGTCAATATTCGATTTTTACATCACTAAATTATTTATCACAATTGGCATCAGGAAAGTTTGATCGGATATCAAACCGACAGATACTTATTTTTTTGGTTTTGGAAGACATTAGCACCATTTCTAATACACAAGGATTATTGAATTTAGAAGAAAACTGGCCCACCAGCGTATCCTTTTCAGCATGATATATAATTTCAATATAATTCTCGGTATTGTATCCAGCCTGTTTATTGTAAGTGTATTTATATTTCCCTGTCACATTGTAATTAACACCATTCCCGTCTATATCTGTGTTCAAGTCCACAAAATAAACAAATTTGTCATCCTCAGAAGTGCGCGAAAACAGCCCACAATCCCAATTATTAGATATAGAAGGAACATAATTAGGAGGTGGAACGCTTACAATTGAGAAATTGGCAGTAGATGGGGTAGCAGGAACGCCAAGAGTTTGAAGGTCTATTGACGATGAACCTTTTGTAGTAGTTACTTTTACGGTAACCTTGCCTGCCGGAAGGTTTTTTGGAATTGTAGTGGTAATTATCTTTTTATTATTCGTAAAAATAACGGCATCCTTATCGTTAAATGTTATCTTAATAGTTCCAGAAAGGTTATCCCCATAAATCAAAACAGGATAGTCATTGTAACTCACTGCAGGATATACCCGGCTAAGCGTTGGCGGAAGTACATCAACATTAACCGGTGTTTTAATAACCAGAAATGGCAATTGGTTTGATGTGCCTCCCTCGCTGCGTACAGTAATATTTGCGGTTCCATCGGCAAGGCCTGCAGGCACAACGGTGTTTATTTCGGTGCCAGAAAAATTTATAATCTTAGAAGCTGTTCCATTAAAATAAACGTTATCTACACCTTCCAGATTGCTGCCCTTTATTGTAACCGCATCACCAATAATTCCTGATGTAGGATCCACAGCGCTTATTGTGGGCGGAGTGCTGCTTTTCTTAGTTTTCTTACAATTAAAATGAACTACTGTTACAAGGATAAAAAATAATACTAAACACCCCCTTAGGGCATTGTTGTTTAACTTTTTCATATTCATTTATTTTAATGAACTAATTCGCTAACCTGTTTAATAATACTTCAGCTCTTTTATCTAACTCCTGGAGCCTTCTATCTAATTGGAGGTCTATAACCTCTATTTCATGTAATACCCTCGTTCGGAGTGCTTTCTTCTCCGTTTTGTTCAAATTTGCAGTGTTATAGTCGTTAATGTCTTTGATCTTTAGGTTTAAAATAAAAATGTTAGAACTGTGCAATTCCCCTAATGCGTAGTTAAACCATTCCTTTACTTCGGTTTCCTTTGATTCATTTGCCCAGTAGTCCTTTACATTTTTTTCATAACTGCTATGATTTTTATTAATCTCCTCATAGGCGTCATTATAACTATTTATAGATCTTGTTAATATTTCCAGTGCCTGTGGATCATCAAATGCATGATCCGTACTAAACTTAAATGCATCCTTTAGGTCTTTTGCCTCATTAATGAAATTGTTTATTGCTTTTGATAGGGTAGGGTAAAAGTCCTTTCTCTGATTATCCAGTTCTTCTTCGGCCGAAAGATTGTCGAGTTTTATATCTATCAGTTTCTCCACGGCTTCTCTGTAGCTTTTAAGAGTGGATAGCATATCATCAGATTTAATTCCAAGTTTCGAGAGGTTTTCCTTCATTTCGTTGTTGCTTTTAGCAACCGCTCTTGTCAATAAGTTTGTAGGTGATTCTCCTATATAAAATTCTATTTGCTCATCTTTATTTTTTGGGACCTTTGCTATTCCACCGAAAGGATAAATAATACTTAATTTACTTCCTACCAGTTCTAAAGTCACTACATCCGAGTTTTCTGGTATAGATACATCAAAATTGCCGCTAGTTCCCGATTTGGCCACTCCAATATTAACAACCCTTAAACTCATTCCAACAACAGGTTTCCTATTGGCATCCAGAAGCCTTCCAACAAACTTTCTTTGTCCAAATGTGTGTGCAGAGAGTGCCAGCAATGCCAGGCAAATTGCTGTTTTAGATAAGTGTTTCATGATGGTTGTATCTAAAAATTACTGAAGTTTGATATTAACTGGAGTGTCGGATGCAACTACTAGGGGCTCTTCAAACTTAACTACGTTATTTAGTATTACTTTTAAGTAAATTCTTTCGCCCGGAGGCACAGGCAATTCTAAATTGAAATTGCCATTTGAGTCTGTAAGGCCAGTTGCAGTTCCATTCCCAAAATCCAGTAGCGCATTTGCTATTGGCCTATCCTTGTTGTCGACAATTGATCCCCTGACTCTTGTTTGTAATGATTGTTGGGTTCGCTTTAGCACAATCTCTATATTTTCATCACTAGATTTAAAGCTATTAGCGGTATCAGCTATCTCGTAAATTCCGGTAATTGTTTCAACTATTATTTTCTTGTTGTAATAAGACATTGGAATATTCTTAAATATGGCCTGGCCATCATGAATATCTTCTATTTGCTTATAACCCTTTGGAATCCGTACTGAAATTTTTCCCTCATTCAGCAACTCATTTGGTTTATCCTCACGAACTATGTTCAATTCTAAATCAAAAGACTTTGATTCTTTGCCAAAATTGGGCATAATGAAACCGCCTCCAACCACAAGACAGAAAATTACTATAGGGCCAGACAGGTTCAGTTTACCATAGGGTAAAGATTCGTTAGATTTAAATGAAGCATACGATTTCATTGCTCCGGCTAAGAATGCAGCGCAGCTGAATCCGAGTGGAATAAGGATTATATAGTAAAAATTGCCTGCTATCCCAAGGTCGTTTAACTCTTTGCCAAAAAAGATTAGAATGGTAGAAGCTCCTAAGCAGATTAGGAATGCCAATACACTAATTATTATCCAACTAAATGAAGCTTTATCCTTACCTGTACCAGTATTGATATTTTTCTTGCGCTCCATGATTACTGATTGAGGGTGAGATGGTTATATCTATGAATTTAAAAAATATAATCGATTAATTAAACTAAAAGTTTATATTTTTTTATCTAAATCCGATGTGTGAAATTAATTTCTCACAAATTTTAATCAAGCTATAAATTGTGTTTCCAAAGTTAATTATGAGAAATATTATACCTACTAATGGGTATTGTTTTGTGTCTTATTAGAAAGTATATTTAACTAATATTTACATAATGTCTTTATAAGTGAAATTTAGTGCTGTTTGCAAATAAAAGATTTATGTTTCTATACAAGTTCTATTAATCTGTTGAATGTATTTATATCATTAACCTTATAAAACGCTCTCCAAATGGGATTAAAAGCTCTTACTCAATCTGAACTGGAACATAGTTGCCAGGCTCAGCTGTTATCCATAGGAAACAGTATTCATCAGAATATTTTAAGGATAGAAGATATTGGCGATTACATCCCAGGTAGCGTTATGGTACAGGATTTAAGCCGGATGACCAATACCTACATGAACCAGAATGGGTGTGATATCCTGAGGCATAGCAGCGAAGAGCTGGAATTATTGGGACCAGCTTACTTCAGCAAATTTTTCCCTGCCGAAGAGATCAGTATCTTAAAGTCAGAGTTGCAACATTTCGCAATGGAAAACGATGCTGGTAAAATACATTCATTTTTCCAGCGCGTAAGGCCAGATGAGGATAGTGAATACAAATGGTACTTTACCACTTCAAGGTTATATCCATCAAGCGATCCTAGCGAAGGATTAAGAATGATGCACATTGCGGTTCCTGCTGATACCTTAAGTTATGCAGGCAGAAAGCTAAGTAACCTGGTGCAGGATGATGTGCTGATCCGTAAAAACCTGCATAAATTTGTATTGCTTACCATTCGAGAGAAGGAGGTAATCCGTCTTATTGTTGAAGGTAAAAGTAGTTTCGAAATCGCAAACTGTCTGTTCCTTTCTATTCATACCGTAAACAACCATCGAAAGAATATCATACACAAGCTCGAGGTTACCAGTTTGTCGCAACTGATAAAATTTGCAGTTGCTTTCGCAATCATTTAGGCTTAAATAAGATAATTAATCGGTAGGGCAAAATGACTAGTACTAGCTATTTTTTTGTCATGGTGGTTTTTTGACCTTCACATATAATTCAAAAAAAGATGAATTTAAAACGTTTCTCAATTGTGTTGTTGTTGGCTTTGTCAACAATCACCTCTCAAGCCCAAAATCCCACATTGGCAGTTGGTTTGGAAACTTTAACCATGAACAAGGGAACTATAGATGTAGAAGCACTAACGGAGATTATCATGGAAAAGCAAAAAGAACTTAAGCAAGAGGCGTTAAAGCGCTTTATGCTAAGCCTTTTTCCTGAAACTAACTACACCACAAAGTTCTATGTTCAAAATTGTTTAACGATTCTGTTGAACGAAAAGAATCCGCAAGTCATAGAAAAAGAGATATTGGAGCTCACTACAAATTATGCACTCGTACTCGGAATTGCGAAAGCTTATAACAGCAAGAAAGAGGTAAAGGCCCTGCAAGATTTTTATATTAAAAACAAGATGAAACTTACTGCATTTAGAGGCAGGATTTTTCGGGATAAAGTTGAAAACAAAAAAGAAAAAAGAGGGATAGAGAATCGCCTTGTTCGTAAATCTGGTGAAATAGACAGTATAATTGATGGAAAAGAAAACTTAGATTATAAGAAGCTTCTGAAGCTGGAAAAAGAAAGGGCTAGGAAAGCGATAAAATTCAATCGGCTCGAAATGAAAGATGATATCAATTACCGACAGGTTGAAAACGTTGATTCCTTGCCATTTGGTTTACTCGTTGACGTTGTAGCAGCAGCACTTTCCGGAATGGAAGAACTAAAGGTAAAAGGTTTCTTTAAACGCCCAATAGATTATAAACAAGACAGGTTCTATCTGAATTTAAATGTCAAGCAAGACAGTGCACTGAAGTCTCATTTAAACCGGCTTCAGGACACCATAACAGCTAAAGTAAAGCCCTATATATCCCATTATGACGTGATTAAAGAATATTTCTCTGTGAATCTTGACGATAAGGATAATTCGTCCATCCCAGCACAGCTCATGAAAAAATTCACCGACCAGATTATTGAAATGGCTGGAGGTGAAAAAAAAATCACGGCGATGCTTCCCGTTGAAGATAAAACGAAACTTGGTGAGGTAGTCTACAGCGCTCTTCAAACGGTGAAGGCACTCAACGGCCATAGAGGGATTTTAAAACAGATGGAACTTACGATCAATCAAATTGAAATCTATAATGTAAGGAAAAGGACTATTAAAGTAGAGATCGAATTAGTAGATAAGTTAGTAGAGGCCTTTCTTGTCGCGAAAACGGATACGCTGGATACCGTCGGCTTAGAACAAAAAAAGATGGAACGCAAAGAAAAGTTAATTAGCTTAGAAAACGAAGTTTGTCTTTTACCTCAAAAAATTACTGATGCAGCTAGCGAATTAAGTAATTATAAAAAACTGCTGACACTCCCAGATTCTCTGAAGTCTTTAATCACTCCTGTTAAGAGCGAAGAATTGGATAAGGAAGATCTAAAAAAATATACTGACAATTATATCCTGGTGGGACAGAAAGTAGATAATTTGATTTCCAATAACATTCACGAGATGATTCAGTCAGGCAAATTACTTAAGATTTATCTGGATGCAATGTTAAAAAAGATGCTAACTCTAGAAGGTTTTAAATTACCGAGGGAAACGGATAAAGAACTAAGTTCAGACATAAGGGCCTATTCTGAATCCATCTCTGAAATATTTGTACGGCTTAATCAGTTTACCAAGCAAGAAGTGATATCCTTAAAGGATGTAAGATATATTGATGAAATCGTAATACCAAACTTTATAAAATATAGCGTTCTGTTTAGTAAAGACTCTGCAGCTTTCTCCACTTCAGTGGAACAGTTTCGCTTGCTTTCTGCTTTTCTGAAAATCAGTGCTATATCTCCGATAAAATTTCTGGGTAAGTATGATAAAGAGCTCGGTAACCTCTTAGGGTTTATCTCAAATCTTGATAATCTTGACAGAGCCGAATCTTACCAATATATGATCAATTTACTTCAGGATACTGACGAGAAGATGGAAAAAAACCTCGAGGAGGGGAAATTTAAAGATATTTACCTCTTGTTTTCAAATGCTGTAAAAAAGTATACTATCATTAATACTAACGAACAGTATGTGAATATTGATGTGGTATCATTTCTAAATGAATTAACACAATACTTTAATAGAAACAATACCTCCCGTTTTGGTATTTATGCAACTCTGGGGCTCAACCAGAATTTTTTCCCAACACCAGTTAAGCTCCCTGGGACTTCAGACAATCTTGACAATATAGGATTTGCCTCAGAAAAACTGGGCGTGAAATTCCGTTTACATAGTTTCAACAGATATCGCGGTTATGAAAATACAATAAAAACGGATGTGAACCTAAATAAGCGAGCACCTTTCATTAATGAGATTTACATGATAGCATATGGTTCGGGTCTTTTATATAGTCTGGCAAATACTGCTACCGATAAAAACTTTGATTATGCACATGCTGGTGTGGGATTCGGCCTTAGGTTTTATAATGCATTAGATGTCAATTTAGTTGCAGGTTTTCCTTTCATAAAAGGTGGTAATCCGTATAAAAATGCTTTTTTGGGGATAGGCTTAGATATACCGTTAGGTGAGTATTTAGAAAAGATCGGGAATAAGAAAAAGTAGTAAACAAAAAAATGGCTAGTGCTAGCTATTTTTTTAACAGCTATAATTCGTGACCTTGTACACAGATAACATGCAAAAATTAGCCTTTAAAGGAAATTCTAGAAGATAAATCGCAATGTCATGAATATAAAATCTATAATTTTTACACTTGTCTGTGCGTTAGCAGTTGCCAATGCATCGGCACAACGGGTTGTTGGGGATGTACTTCCTGATGAAAAAATAATCGCAGCATTAGAAAAACTTCCAATGGCAAATGAAAAGGACACGATAGTTACAAAATTAATTGTTTCTAGTATTGATAGCACTGTACATCTTAGTTCTTTCAAAAAAGGCAGAACACTTGTGACTGCACAAGGGTTTGGAGGAAAAGAATTTGTAGAAATCCAAACTGTGATTGGTTTTACACCCAGTCAGAAAAAGGTTCTTGATTGGATCGAAGGCATGAGGCAGAAAGCAAATTTTCTTTGCAAAGTTGAATTTGACGATATAATAATCCCAAATCAAAAACGAATTGCGTACTCCTGGGGTTCTAAGGAATATGTCTCCCGTGCAGTGCCGCCTGGAGAGGGTGATAACTGCACTTACAAGATATATGGGCTAGATTGTTCAGGTTTCATATATCAACTTTTAAAACTTAATGGTATACATATACCAGCAAAAAAGGCATATGCAGAGCAGGAAAGAAAACCTGATTTTTTAAAACGATACCTTAAAGAAGGTTTTTTTGGAGACATTGCATTCGATGTCGTGGATAAAGGAAAGCTGGAGTTCAAAGATATGCAATCAGGCGACATTATCTATTTTAAAAATAGCGCAGGGAGAGCCACTCACATTGCTATCATATTTGTAACTGATGATGGCACAATATCACTTTATCAAAGTCTGGGAAGCCCAAATAGGAGTAAAACGAAATTTAGTAATTGTGACAGGAATTTGGATATGAACCATGGGGTTTAC
>NZ_CAMLHF010000153.1 GCF_946479715.1 uncultured Pedobacter sp.
TGGTGATCCCGCTGGGATTCGAACCCAGGACCACTACATTAAAAGTGTAATGCTCTACCAGCTGAGCTACGGAATCATTTTCTCATCAAACTAAAACCTCAAATCCTGAAGTTTTTGGTGATCCCGCTGGGATTCGAACCCAGGACCACTACATTAAAAGTGTAATGCTCTACCAGCTGAGCTACGGAATCATGCTCCTTTTGTTTGATGAGGGTGCAAAGATAGGATTATAAAATTATTCTGCTAAATAAATTGAGAATTATTTTTAATTATTTTGAAGTATTTAGCTAACTCTTTAATTCTCATTACAGTGCGCTTTCTTACTTTCTGGAAATAATTTTATTTAATCCTTTTCATTACAATAGGATCGGGTATATCTACTATTAAAGGTACCTTTTCTACGGTAACAAAACTAGAGTCTAACCCAAAACCTCTTTTCTCTGAAATACTCAAAAGTTTCAATATTCTATGGTATGACATCGTAACTCGCTCAATAAATTTTAAGCTGTTAGAGTTTGAAATGATCTTCTCTAACACAACAAATCTAAAGTCTCCTGGGATCTTTTGAGCTTTTAACGATTCATACTTACTAGTAATGTCAATTTCACCGCTCTGCACCAATTCTTCCACCACTTTTCTGAATAATGCGTTAACCCTTTGTTCAACCCTAAAACCTAATCTAAAATCGATTCTAATCAATTTTCCCGGTATCATCTGGTCTACTTCATATTCTAAGGTATATGGCTCGTCAGTAACGTCTACGTGCAGCAACCAATAAACATCCGCTCTTTTAGGGTGTTTCTGGATAATAGAGTAGATAACAGATGATTCAATCTCACTGTTAAAGTTCGCACTGGTAAGATAAACAAGGTTCGATGAATATTTGGCAATAGAGGCATCAGCACTTATATTTTTAATCAGCTGATAGAAATCCTGAATGTCTACAAACTTCATATATCTGTTTCTAATTCTACGACCGTTGTGCCATGTCCACATAACCGAGAACAATGTCATACCTAGAATTAAGGTAAACCATCCACCGTGAAGAATTTTTGCCGCATTTCCCGCCAAAAATGTCAGCTCAATAACACCATAGATCAACAAAAATATTCCTATTAAATACCTTGGTACTTTTTTTCTTATTAAGAATACAGAAACCAAAATAGTAGTCATTAACATGGCCACTGTGATAGACAAACCATAAGCGGCCTCCATATTAACAGATTTCTGGAAAATCAGTACCACAATGATACAACCAACCATTAATATCCAGTTCATAGAAGGAACATACAATTGGCCTTTCTGCTCGCTCGGATAATTAATTTTAACCTTTGGCCAAAGGTTAAGCCTAACGGCCTCAGCAATCAATGTAAATGAACCCGATATAAGTGCCTGACTGGCAATAGCCGCCGCAACCGTTGCAATCGCAATACCGTATATCAGGAACCAATCCGGCATTAAATGATAGAAAGGATTTACATCACCCAGATGCTTACCTTGTAAACTCCATAACCAAACGCCCTGGCCCATATAGTTTAATATCAAACATATCTTTACATAGATCCAGCTAATCCTGATGTTAGAGCGCCCACAGTGACCTAAATCTGAATATAAAGCCTCAGCTCCAGTAGTACATAAAAACACCGCTCCAATAATTAAAAATGCCTCGGGGTTGGTAGTAAGAATATGATAAGCATAATAAGGATTAATCGCCTTTAGTATCACAGGCAACTCCATAACATGCACAAAACCTAAAACAGCGATCATAGTAAACCACAACCACATAATAGGGCCAAAGGCCTTACCAACGAGCGATGTTCCGAATTGTTGCAAACCAAATAGAAAAATAATGATGGCCAGTACAATGGGGACAGTAGGCAGGTCATGATAAATAAGTCCCAAACCTTCAATGGCAGCAGAAACAGTAACTGCAGGGGTCATTATCCCATCGGCAAGTAAGGCGGCTCCACCAATCATAGCTGGTATGATCAGCCATTTGGCTTTGCGCTTAACTAAAGAGAAAAGAGAGAAAATCCCACCTTCACCTTTATTATCAGCCTGTAACGTAATAATAACGTATTTGATGGTGGTTTGTAAAGTAAGTGTCCACACTATACAGGATAAACCTCCTAAAATAAGATCTTGTGTAATCAGTCGATCTCCAATAATTGCTTTAAATACATATAAGGGAGAAGTACCAATATCTCCATAGATAATACCTAAACTGATTAGTAATCCTGCAGCGCTTAGCTTTTGAATGTGTTTATGATGGCCCATGGCTTTATAAAATATTGCGGCAAATGTATGAATAATCTATAACGAAAAAACCCCGGCAGAAAATTAGCCGTAAAGCCAAGATTCTTACCGGGGTTAGGTGAAATAATCACCTCTCCGTACAAATCGTTTTTTATGGATTCATTTTAACAAGATCAGCATTGTAAAGTTTGTCTGTAATCCCTTTTAATTTGGCTGCAGGCACTTTAATTACTTTTCTGTCGTAAGTCATTAATCCATTAGTTTCTTGCTCAACATCAGTAGTTTGGGTATATACAGCTGCCGAAAGTCCTTTTTTAATTAATCCTTCCATCTCAGTCATAAATGAAGCGTATTTATCAAATAGCTCATCTGCCGTCTTAAATGTCTGATATCCCCAGTTATCTTTTTCTTTCCAGGTATGTCCCGGTACAGGTAAACCTAAGCCACCATATTCACCTAAAACAATTGCGTGATTTGGGCCAAAAAGGTCAGGTCTAGGCATTCTGGGATTAGGATAATGGTGTAAATCAACAATATCGCCAGTTACAACATGGTTACCACCACTTGCACTGTTTACCAGGCGAGAAGGATCTTTTTCTTTAGTCCATTCCGCAATTTCTTTGGTTTTAAACTGACCCCAGGCTTCATTAAACGGAGTCCAGACAACAATACTAGGGAAGTTATGCAAGTCATCCATGATCTTGTTCCATTCCTTTCGGTATATCGCTTCAGATTCTGCAGAGCGATCTTTATCTGTACCACCCATTGTACCTAAATTAGGTTCCCATTGGTTACCTAAATCTCCACTTGGCATATCCTGCCATACCAAAATACCTTGTTTATCACATTCATAATACCAGCGTGCAGGTTCCACTTTAATGTGCTTACGGATCATATTAAAGCCCATTTCTTTGGTTTTAATAATATCGAATTTCAAAGCCTCATCAGTAGGGGCAGTGTATAAGCCATCTGGCCACCATCCCTGATCCAACGGTCCGTATTGAAACACAAACTTATCATTCAGCAACATTCTTTGAATGCCATTAGCATCCGGACCCATTGATGATTTACGCATAGCGAAGTAACTCTTAACCTCATCAACTGGTTTTCCATTACGCACCAGCGCAACTTTTAAGTCGTATAAGAATGGGCTTGCAGGCGACCATAGTTTTGGATTCGCAATAACTAATGTAGCTGCCTCTGTAGCATCTACCTCTTGTTCAGAAACCTTAGATGTACCATCAAAAGCGGTGATTCTTAACTTATCACCGGCTTGTGCTGCTTGCACATCAGCAGAAACAGTTAAAGATTTAGCATCAATATCTGGTGTTTGTTTGGTCGAAGCGATATAGCTTTTGGCAACGCTTTCTAACCATACTGTTTGCCATATTCCGGTAACAGGTGTATACCAGATGCCTTCTGGTTTTATTTGTTGTTTACCTCTAGGTTGTGGCCCATTATCCGTTGGATCCCAAACACTAACAGTTAATTCTTGTTTGCCGCCTTTTTTTAAGAAAGGGGTGATGTCAAAAGAAAATGGATCAAATCCACCTTCATGTGTCCCAACTTTTTTGCCGTTTAAGTAGATTTCCGATTTCCAGTCTACCGCACCAAAATGCAATAAAATGGTATTTTTCATATTAGAAGGCACAGCAAAACTGGTCTGGTACCATAGCAGGCTATCTTTACCAACTGTTTTGCCTACACCAGATAAAGACGATTCAACTGCGAAAGGAACTAATATTTTACCTTGATAAGCCTTAGGCTCACTTTCATTTTTGTGGTTGATTGAATAGTTCCATAAACCATTTAAATTTTTCCAGTTATTAGTGCGTACCAATTGTGGTCGTGGGTACTCAGGAAGTGGGTTTGCAGGATTTAATTTTTCCGCCCATGGCGTAGAGATCTTTCCGGGCACTGGTTTCCAGTTTTGTGATTGTGCTGATGCGATCAGCGACTGGGAAAGGCATAGCCCGATTAAGTAAGAGAATAATTTCATAAATGAATACTTGGTTTAATGATTTGTGTGTTCCTCCCTGCTTAACAGGCCGAACGAATATTCAAATAAAGCAATTATGTTTTGACAAATCGGCTCAAAAATTATTCAAATCGTCGCAATTTGATTTGAAATTAATTAATTTGGCCCATTCAAGAACCCCCTGGTAATTGTAACGTTAACCATTTACAAACTAAACTTGAAAAAGCTAACCACAACTGCTCTTTTCCTATTTGTTTTTTTAAACCTTCTAAAGGCACAGCCTTATTATTTCAGGCACTATCAGGTAGAACAAGGTTTGTCTTACAACTCCGTATTTAGCATTGTACAAGACTCAAAAGGCTTTTTATGGTTTGGAACAAAAGATGGTTTAAACAGGTTTGATGGGTATAGCTTTAAAGTGTTCCGTAGCAAGCCAGGCGATACCACCAGTCTCAGAAATAATGTGATCAGGGCAATTTTTGAAGATACAAGAAAGCAACTTTGGGTAGGAACTTCAAACGGATTATATTGCTATAATGATACTACACAGCAATTTAAGTTAGTGCCAATAACCCTTAATAAAGGCGTTTGGGATATGAAGAGCCATGGTAACAACGATATATGTTTTATTGCCGATCGTAAACTCTATAAATATAACAGGACTAAGCACACCTTCGAAGAATTCAGTAAACATCAGGATTTTGAAGCTACGGCAACTACATTTTCAAGAGATGGAACATTATGGGTATCATCACCTGATGGATTAATCAGAAAGTATAATAAAGCAAACGATAGCTTTACGTCGTTCAACCTTTTTAAAAATTCACCACCCGTTATCTCTCATTGGATAGATAAAATATACGCTACAGCCTCTAATTCTATTTTAGTAGGAACTTCACATCAGGGCGTAAAACTGTTTGATCTGGCTACTTTAAGCTATAAGGATATTTTAACCTTTAATAAGGATAAGACAAGCATTTATGCCAAGAACTTTATTCACAATAATGGAGATGAATATTGGGTAGCAACAGAATCTGGTGTATTTGTTTACAACTTAAAAACAGGGAAATATACTAACCTGCGTAAAAACCCAAACGATCGGTATGCTATATCAGATAATGCGGTTTATACCTTTGCTAAAGATAAAGAAGGAGGTATTTGGGTAGGTACTTACTTTGGTGGGGTTAATTACTATCCTAAACCATTTACCTTCTTCGATAAGTTTTTCCCGCAAAACAATAAACGATCACTTAGTGGAAGCGCCATACGTGAAATCTGTAACGATAAATTTGGAAACTTATGGGTGGGCACGGAGGATGCCGGGGTAAACAAGATTTCACCAAATGGCGATTTTACTGCCTTTATACCTGATGGTTCTAAAACCAGTATCGCTCATACAAATATTCATGGTTTAAAAGCCATAGGCGATGAATTATGGATAGGCACGTATGAGCAGGGGCTGGACATACTGGATATAAAATCAGGCAAGGTAATTAGGCATTACGACAAAGGAGATGCACCAAATGCCCTTAAAAGCAACTTTGTTGATTGCTTTTATCAGACCCGTTTAGGAGATATTCTGGTTGGTACTGCCGATGGATTGTATCGCTACAATAAAACCACACATGATTTTACCCTAATTAAAGAGGTTCCGCAAAATTTCCATTATACGGCAATAACAGAAGATGCTGATGGCACTATCTGGACAGCAACAATAAGCGGTGGTCTTTTGTATTTTAACCCTAAAACGAATAAACATGGTTTCTATATAAATGATGCTAAAAATGAAAATAGCTTAAGCGATAATTTTGTAAATGGGGTGTTCATCTCTGCTGATAAAACATTGTGGGTGACCACAGAGAATGGATTAAACCAATTCAATCCTGTAGATAAAACCTTTAAGAGATTTGGCACTAAGGATGGCTTCCCCAGCGATGTTTTCTATAAAACAGAAGAGGATAAGGCAGGTAATTTATGGATCAGTTCCTCTAAAGGACTAATCTGTTATAACCCCAACACAAAGAAAATAAGGGTATACACTACAGCAAACGGATTGCTGAGCGATCAGTTCAATTATAACTCATCATTTCAGGATGCCGGCGGTCAGATCTATTTTGGCAGTGTAAATGGTTTGGTAAGTTTTAACCCTTCTCAATTTAAACAAAACACCATTGTACCTCAGGTTTACATTACAGGGTTCCAGGTATTTAATCAGGAATTGTTGATCAATGCAGAAGGATCTCCGCTTAAAAAATCGATTTCCTATACAGATCAGATCAAACTTAAATACGATCAGTCCACCTTTAGTATTGATTTTGCAGCACTTGCGTATACCGATCACGAAACTGCAGAATATGCTTATAAGCTAGAAGGGGTTGATAAAGATTTTACCTACCTTAAAAAGAACAGGAGAGTGTTCTATACCAAACTAAGTCCAGGTAAATATACCTTTCTTGTTAAGGGTGCTAACAGTAGTGGCGTATGGAATGAAACACCAAGGGAACTGATCATAGAAATATCTCCTCCTTTTTGGTTAAGTGGCTGGTCTTATTTGTTTTACCTGTTGTTATCTATTGCTGCTGTTTATGCTTTAGTGGTATATACCAACAATAAAATTAAGCTTAGAAACAAGAGGAAGATAGAACAGCTGGAGAACCAAAAAGAAAGGGAAATCTATGAAGCTAAAATTGAATTCTTTACGCAGATAACGCATGAGATAAGAACACCATTAACCTTAATAAAAGGGCCATTAGAAACTGTCATAAAAAAATATGCTCCAGCTCCAGAGGTACTTAACTATCTGCTTACGATGGAAAAGAATGCCGACAGGCTGTTACATTTAACAAACCAGCTGCTCGATTTCAGAAAAATAGAGTCTAGGGAATATAGCCTTAACCTCATGAAAACTAACATCAGCGAAATTTTAAGAGAGCATTACCTAAGATTCAAAAACGCAGCTGAAGAAAAGCAGATCTACTTTCAACTCAATTTACCACAGACAGAGTTTTATAGCAACGCCGATGCCGAAGCACTTAATAAGATTTTAAGCAATTTACTAAGCAATGCTATTAAATATGCCGATAAAAGAGTTGATGTATTACTGGTTAGTCCTGAGCCTGAATCAAACCAGTACGCTATAGTAGTTAAAAACGATGGTTTTTTAATCCCAGAAGAAATGAGGGAAAGGATCTTTGAATCTTTTGTCAGATTAAAAGAAACATCCAATCAAATCGGTACAGGTATAGGCTTGGCACTTGCGCGTTCTTTATCAAAATTACATGGTGGCACTTTAACATTTCATGCCGATGAAAATGAAATGAATGTGTTCGAAGTAAAACTACCTTATTATCCTTCTAACGAAGCCATTGAAGAAAAATCAGTTCAACAGGAAATTATAACCGTCCCGGTTTATCAGGAAATAAGCCCTGAAATTGAAAACACAACCCAAGACGCTAAACCACTGATATTGTTGGTAGATGATAATGCCGATATCCTACAGTTCATTTCAAAAGAACTTAGTTCCACGTACAATTGCATTACCGCCTCTAATGGTCAGATAGCGTTGGATATGATAAAAGAGCAAACAGTACAACTGATAGTTAGCGATGTAATGATGCCGGTTATGGATGGTTATGAACTGTGCAGGCAAATAAAAACCAATCTTGATTATAGCCACATACCGCTTATTCTGCTAACAGCAAAAAGTGCATTTCAATCAAAAATAGAAGGCCTGGAAATAGGGGCCGACGCATATATAGAGAAGCCGTTCTCCCCACATCACTTACAGGTGCAAATTCAAAACCTGTTGTTCAACAGAAATCAGTTAAAAGACTACTTCGTAAGGTCGCCTTTAATTCATATAAAGAGCATTGCCCATACTAAGCCTGATGAGATCCTTTTAGAAAAACTGAATGATTTTATCCTTAAAAATATTGCCAATCGTGATCTGGATGTAGACAAACTAGCCGAAACATTAAACATGAGTCGGGCCACATTCTATCGTAAAATAAAATCCATTTCTAACCTGTCGCCAAACGAGCTCATCAATATCACACGACTTAAAAAAGCGGCAGAACTACTTGTAGAAACAAATTATAAAATTCAGCAAATAGCTGATTTAACAGGTTTTACCTCTCAATCGCAATTAGGTAGGGCGTTTACAAAACAATTTGGTGTAACACCGTCAGAGTATGCTAATAATTTCATCAGGAAAAATGAATAAATTAGATCACCATGAACCGCAGAACACAATATAAGATAAAGCAACTTGGAGCAATTATAATAGCATGGCTCATTATTGGCTTTATAATGGCCGTTTATGATCATATGATATTGTACACCAATAATTCATTGGGCCCATCTGCCGATTATACATTCCTTTCATCGGTCATTAGAAACATGTTTGCCGCACTGATTGGAGCCCTTTTAGGTGGAAGTTTGCTCGTATTCTTTGTAAACGTAAAGTACCAGGATAAGTCTTACGGCTATACCGTACTTGCTGTAATGATATCTTTTGTGCTTATTATTTTGTTCATCAACGTATTATTCCGTATTTTTTCTGTTCAGGATACACATCGGCTTTTTAAAAATGGTCTGGCCTGGGGAGTCGTAGTGGCTGTTACCCAATTACTTCTGCAAATCAATAGCAAATTTGGCCACGGCACGTTCTGGAACATTGTAAGCGGAAAATACAATACCCCAAGAGAGGAACAACGCATTTTTATGTTTCTGGACATCAATTCATCCACAACTATAGCTGAACAGTTGGGCGATCAAAAGTACCATGAATTTCTTAAAGACTTCTTTACCGACATTACCAACCCCATATTAGACAACAAAGGAGAAATATACCAGTATGCCGGCGACGAAGTTATTGTGGCCTGGAAATATCAGGACGGGATTGAAAACAGTATGTGTGTACGATGTTTTTTCGATATAAAGACCTACATTAACAGTATAAAAAATAAATACCTAAAGCGTTATGGTGTGGTGCCTACCTTTAAAGCCGGAATCCATTGTGGTAAAGTTGTAGCTGGCGAGGTTGGAATAATTAAGCGGGATATAACCTACTCTGGTGATGTATTGAACACAACTTCCAGGATACAGGGAATGTGCAAGCAGTACGATGAGGAAGTAATTGCATCTTCAGAGCTCATAAACAAGCTTCAGTTAACCAGCAGTTATATAGTGCAGGCCCTGGGGTCAATAAAATTAAAAGGCAAAGAGCACGAAATGCTGCTTAGTTCAGTTAAGCCTTCAATACCAATCACTATAGATTCCTAGGCACTTATGAAAATAACTTTACTACTTATTGGTTTTTGTATAGCCTCTGTTTCTATATTCGCCCAGACCCCCAAAAACACACTGGACGAATTGAACCAAAGCATTACCGCAAAAGATGAATTTGATAAGATAAAATTAAAACGCATTTCAGATCTCGAGGGTTCACTAAACGATAAACTCTCTCTAACAGAAAAATACAATATATATTCGAGTCTATACCACGAGCATAAGTCATTTAACTATGATAAGTCATTTTTCTATTCTCAAAAAATGCAAACTGCAGGCCGCTTATTAAAAGATCCGGTTAAGATAGCCGATGGTAAAATAAAATTGGGGTTTATTCTAATATCCTCCGGTATGTTTAAAGAAACCTTCGACTCTTTAAATACGGTAAACGTTAAAATACTTCCCGATAGTCTCAGAAGAGAATACTACTTTCTTACAGCACGTACCTATTATGATCTTGCAGATTATGATAAAGACAAATATTACACACCAATCTATAACAAACAGGCAAATATCTACATCGATTCGGCAATTGCGTTGTCAGATCCCAAATCATATGATTACACTTACAACCTCGGACTTAAATACCTAAAACTGGGTCAAAAGGATAGATCATCAGTTCTTTTAATAAAACTGATGAAAGATTTTAAGCTCAGTAATCACCAGACGGCTATTGTTGCATCCACCCTAAGCGACATATATATCCAGAACAAGGACGATAATGAAGCTATAAAACTCTTGCTAATAGCTGCAATTGCTGATATTAAATCTTCTACAAAGGAGGCTGCAGCAATGCTAAACCTAGCACAGCTACTGCACAAAAAAGGAGATGTGAAAAATGCCTATATATTTATAAACCAGGCAATGAATGATGCATCCTACTATGGTGCCCGGCAGCGTAAAATGCAGGTAAGTGCCATTTTAATGGTAATAGCAGGGGAGAAGATCAATTCAGTAGAAGAACAGCGAAGGATATTGTTCATTTATGCCGCTTTACTTACACTTTTAATCACTGTAGTAATCTTGTTTGCCTTTATTATTTCCAGACAGCTAAAGAAATTAAGAAAAGCGGATAAATTGATCATCGAAGCCAATGTTTCCCTACACGAAACCATTGATAAATTGAATGAGGCAGATAAAATTAAGGAAGAATACATCGGGTATTATTTCAATCTGATTACAGAATACATCACTAAGCTGGATAGATTTAAAAGATCAGTAAACAATAAACTCGTCACTAAAAAATTTGATGACATACAGGGCTTGGTGAATAATATAAACCTTAAAAAAGAACGCGAAGAATTGTTTGTGAACTTTGATAGGGCCTTCTTAACCCTTTTCCCGAATTTTGTAGAAACCTTTAATTCTCTGTTTGCACCGGAGCATCAGATCGCACTTAATGCCGGTCAGCTTTTAAATACCGATCTTAGAATATTTGCACTGATTAGGTTAGGAATTAGCGATACAGAAAAGATAGCTTCTATATTGGAATATTCTATGAATACCATTTATAATTATAAGGCAAGAATTAAAAGTAAATCATTAATTCCCAATGATGATTTTGAGGATGTAATCTTAGCTATAAGAACAACTTAATCCATTTCAGTACCTATATTTCGTTTATATTTTTTAGAACCACTTTATTTTCAATTAACTGTAATACAGATTGTTAGTTATTTATTGCCTCGTAATCGTTTATATTCGATTTTTGAAAATTGATTCTTCTCAATTTTTAGATTCTCTTTGATTTGTATTTGTAACCCAGCTGCCAGGCCGGAGCAAATACCAACAACCAAAAGATAAACCAAATATTAAACTAATGAAAAGACAGGTACTAAAATCGATGGGTTTTTGTTGTTTGTTCCTTCTCGTCTCTTTTGCAGCTATTGCGCAAAAAAAAACAATTAGCGGAAAAATAACAGACCAAAACGGAACTCCACTTCCTGGAGTAACCGTTCAATTGAAAGGTACATCTGCAGGTCAGGTTGCAGATGGACTTGGTAACTATTCCATTACCGTAAACAATTCACAAAGTGATAAGCTGATATTTTCGATGGTCGGCTTTGCAACTGCCGAGCGCAGCGCTTCAGAAGGAGGTGTAATCGATGTAAAGTTACTGGAAGATAACACACAACTTGGAGAGGTAGTAGTAGTCGGGTATGGAACACAAAGAAGAAAAGATTTAACGGGATCAGTATCATCTATAAAGGGCGAGGCCTTCAAAAATCAACCCATTACAAATCCCACAGAAGCCTTACAAGGAAGAATTGCAGGTGTAAATATTGTGAAAAGTTCTGGGGCGCCTGATGCCCAGCCCTCCATTATCATCAGGGGATTATCTACACTAAGTCAGCCGAACCCACTGTATATTGTCGATGGTGTCAGGGTCACAGACATCGGTAGTATAAACGTTCAGGATATTGAATCTATGGATGTACTTAAAGATGCTTCTGCAGCATCCATCTATGGTGCATCTGCTGCCGGTGGGGTAATATTGGTAACTACAAAAAGAGGTACAACTTCTAAACCTCAGTTTAATTACAATTATCGCTACGGCGTAACTACACCTAAAGTTGGCGACTTATTGGATAAAGATGGATACATCAGACTCCAAAACATCATCAATCCCGGTCGTTTTAATAATTCGACTAAATTGGATACCCTTGCAAATACTGATTGGGTAGATCAGACTTTCAACAACGCCAGCGAACAAAATCATAATTTTTCGTTTACAGGCGCAGCCCCTATAGTAGACTACCTTTTATCTGGTTTTTATAATAAACAAGAGGGGGTAGCCCGTAAGAATTTTTCAAACATTGGCGGAGGAAGGTTAAATACAAACTTTAAAATCGGCAACTGGCTTAAGTTTGGCGAACAGCTATCTGTGTCGCGTCGTACAACCTCTAATCCTCAAAATATAGGAGTTGAGGCGCAACTACACAACTCACCTTTTCGAACATTGCCGATTATCCCCGTGTTTAACATCAATGGAACTTATGGTACATTGCCTACAGGGTACCCTGGACTTGCATTTGCGGGAACACATCCTGTAGGGGCTATAGATAATGCTGATGTTGAGAATTTTAAGAATAATTTTCAGGCTAATGTATATGCCGAAATTAAACTGCCTTTGGACCTTACATTCAGAAGCAATGTAGGCTATACATTTTACGATGAAAGCCAAAATTATTTCCAGAACGCATTTTCAATTGGTGGTGTAGGCGCTGGTAAAAACTCATTAAATAAATTGTCAATACAGAGCCAGTCGCTTTTAACAAACTACATTTTAACCTATAATAAAACAATCAATAACCATAACATCAATGCAATTGCAGGATTTGAGCAGATCACAGGGAGGTATAATGACGCCAATACAACTGCAATAGATGTATCGGCAGATGCCGGGAAAAAATATTCATTCATTCCAACTGCAAATACAACCTATCAGTTCAATGGCAAAAAAGATAACAATGCTTTGGTTAAATCCTTCTTCGGACGCATAAATTACAATTACAACAGCAAGTATTATTTGTCTGCTTCCTTAAGAGAGGATGCTAATTTTACAGTTTTTGGATCGAATAAACAACGTGGTTTATTCCCTTCAGCATCTGCAGCATGGAACATCTCTGAGGAATCATTTTTTAAAGCAGCTCTACCTGCTGTTAATAGTCTAAAACTAAGAGCAAGTTACGGAGAGCTTGGAAACAGCAATATAGGAACATATAGGTTTCTCTCCAATTACCAGCCATTTACCAGTTTAGGCAACGGAAGCGCAGGGGGTGCCAATTTTGCTCCTGGCGGAACAATAATACCGGGAGTTGCATATAATCGGATACCAAATCCAAATCTGCACTGGGAAACCGTAAAAGAGTCCAACGTAGGTCTTGATGGTGAACTGCTGGATAGCAAATTGTATTTCACACTAGAGTACTATAACAAGGAAACAGTCGATATGCTTTATGAACTTCCGCTTGCCCCAAGTGCGGGTATATCAGGTAGTTATTTAACCAATATTGGATCTGTAAGTAATAAGGGTATAGAGGCAATGATAGGCTACAGGGCTAAGATCAATGATTTTGGTTTCGATATTAACCTAACAGGTGCATGGAATAAAAACCAGGTAACCAAGCTGTCAACAGAAACCACTTCAGAACTGTTAGATGGTTATAATTTTTATAACAATGGCGATATGGCTTTCCAGATTATGCCCAATCAAACC
>NZ_CAMLHF010000154.1 GCF_946479715.1 uncultured Pedobacter sp.
TTTAAGCAATTCACTTGTAATCATATCCGTGTAGCCCAAACTAGTTTTGATGGTCAAACCATTAGCGAGGAGATAAGACAAATTAAGGTTTGATACCAAGTTGCTTGTTTTGAACTGGTTAGTTCTCTGAAAGCCTCCCAAAGGATTATTGAATGTAGAAATACTATCGTGGGTAACTGAATTTGTTTCGATCCTGTTCCAATTTATAGTACCATCAGGATTTCGCAATGCAGGTGAATTTGGTGGCAGACGCAATGCGGCTGCAGTACCATCGAGAACTGGTAGCTTATTATCATCATTTTGATAATTTCCTGAAAACTGTATTTTAAATTTATTATTGTTTGACGAATGATCAAGACTTATTCCAAATGATGCCTTTTTGTCAGAAAGATCGACTGGCAGTACATTAGTCTGTCGGTGATAGCCCCCATTTAAACGAAATAATGTATATGCGGTTCCCCCAGAAACTGATAGTTGTGCATCCGTATAATTGGCTGTACCTCCTAATAATTCTTTCTGCCAATCTGTATAGCGGTTCTGGTCATAAACCGTAAGATCGTAATTGGAATTTCTTTTAGTATCAGCAGGTGTCGGGATGGACAATCCATCATTGGTATAGGCTTCTCTACGCATGTCTAGATATTGTTGGGTATTGAGTAATTTCATTTTCTTACCTAACTTACCAATACCACTTTGAAGGGTAAGATCAACTTTGACAGGTCCCGTCTTCCCCTTTTTTGTGGTGATTAATATTGCGCCATTAGCTGCGCGTGACCCATAAATTGCTGTCGCATCAGCATCTTTTAATACATCAATACTTTCAATATCCGCTGGGTTAAGGAAACTAAATGGGCTACCATTGCTACCAACTTCAGTCCCCGATCCACCTGATGATCCCAAAACTATAGCTCGGTTAGGCAATACTTGCGATATATAAGGCACACCATCAACTACGTAAAAAGGATCATTACCAAAGTTCAAACTATTTTGGCCCTGAATTCTAACTGTAACACCTGCACCTGCGTATCCTGAATTTTGATTGATAAAAACACCAGGCGTACGACCTTGTAAGGCGAGAAGCGGATTGGTTACGGGTTGCTGTTCTATATCTTTTGATTTAATGCCACCAATGTTACCAGTTGTTAATCTCTTACTGGTCGTACCATAAGCAATGATTTGAATCTCATCAAGTTTGCTATCACTCAACTCCAATGCAATGCTTCCCAGTTCCTTTTCAGCCATAATTTCCTTGTTTACGTACCCCATAAATGAAATAACTAATATTTCTCCTTCATCTAGCTTCTCCAAATAAAACTCTCCTTTGGCACTCGTGCTAAAACTTTTGCCAGTTGATTTCACTTTCACTGTCGCTCCTTGTAACGCCTTCCCCTCCTGATCCACCACCCTACCATGCACGTCAATAGCAGCCCAGCGATCAGCCAGGCGTTCCAGAAAGGAGGACGTTTTCTTAGTTACCACTACAGCCTTATCCTTAATTCTATATTCAAGTGGCTGGCCCTTAAATATTTTGTCTAAAACAACAGCTAATTCTTCATTATTAACATTAATGCTTACCGGCTTAGCTTTAGAAAGCAGCTCAATGTTTACCAGAAAATCAACTCCGCTTTGCTTGTTAATCTTTTCGAAAATGCTCACCAGGCTTGCCTCCTTTTCGTTCAGTGTAATTTTCTGAGCAAAGGTTGATGCATTTACTTGCATCAAAAAAGCAGTCATAAGTATTAGCAGAATCTTCATAACCCTCAGAAATTGTTTGGTATAGCCCGGTTGCCTACACCATAATCTTGTGTAAATTTTGTACATTTGGTTGTTCGGTTTTAGTTGATTAATTGTTACATGCAATAGATTGGTAAATCAGAACTTTAGATCAGAAGTGTCTCCAGCACTTCTGGTCTTTCTTTTTTACCATGGTTTATTTCACAAGGGGATGATTATGGTTATTATTGTTTTTCTACGTACACCTTCCTCCCTTCTATTCTAAAGTTTACTCCTCCCGTTAGTTTTATCAGTTCCAGTACAGATGAAAGCTTACGCTTTCTTTGTATTATTCCATTCATTATCATTGCCGGCTTTTTACCTTCGTAAACTATTTCTACATCGTACCAGTAGGCAAGTCTGTTTAGTATAGATTCGAGTTTTTCATTTCTGAATAGGAAATTGCCGTTTTTCCATGCAGTGGCTACTTCTACGTCTACAGGCATGATTTTGAGGAATTGAGTGGTGACAACGGATTGTTCGCCCGGTTTTAGGATTGCGCTTTGGCCCTTGTCTCGAACCTTCCCGTCATCTCGACTATTGGAGAGATCTCTTGAAGTAGCATGACCAAGGGATCCCTCCGTTCCTCGGGATGACGGAGCAGATTGGTACGACGTAACCTTAACACTTCCTTCAAGCAAGGTGGTTTTGGTTTCCTGCTCATAGGTGTAGCTGTTAATGTTAAAGTGCGTGCCTAATACCTCTACTTGTTGTTTGTCTGTTTGTACGATAAATGGATGCGCTTTATCTTTAGCTACCTCAAAGTAGGCCTCGCCGCTTAGTTCAACTTTTCGGGTACCTAATCCTGTGAAAGTTGATGGGAATGAGAGTGAAGAAGCAGCGTTTAGCCATACTTTGGTGCCATCCGGCAATGTGATTTGATAGGTTCCTCCGCGAGGGGTAGCAACGCTCGTCATCGCGATCTTTCCGTCATCTCGACCCGCAGGGAGAGATCTCTTGTCTGTGCTATTCAAGAGGTTTCTCTCTGCGTTCGAAATGACGGCGGTGTTATCATTGTACTTCAAACTAGAAGCGTCAATTATTACTCCGGTTTTAGCATCACTAAGTTGTATGGTTTTGCCGTTGGCAAGGGTTATGGTAGCGGTGTTTTTACCTGGGCCAATATCGTTAGCATAGTTCAAGGGATCTCTCCTATCGTCGAGATGACGAGGTGTGTAGTATGAGGTATAAAAGAAAACACCTAAGCCAACAACCAGAAGTATAGCAGCTGCCGCAGCAATACTTGGCCATATTTTATAAACACGAGGCTGTACTTTACTTTCTAAAGGCAGCTGGTTCCAGATGTCATATCCAACTTCATCAATTCGGTTCTCGTTTAGCTGAACCTCGTCTTTCAATTGGTAATACCACCTTTCCACAACTGCCTTTTCAGCAGGCGTACAAAGTCCTTTTCTGTATTTATCAAGTAATGTCTTAGCGTCCTTTTCCATTGGTTACAAAGAGGTTTATATTCCCTCATATATAACCAATACGGCTAACTAAGACCTAACAGGTAGAAGAAAATAAAAAAAGTACTTTACATGATTTTCAAATCCTTCATCACAGACCTGGTAATTCTCTTACGGCATTCGGAAAAATCGGCCCGGTTGTATTTTCGATCTTGCAGTAATCTTGTTGCAAAGAAATAGATCTCATTTTGTTTTTCCACATAACCAACCCACCAACCTGTGTTGATCTCATCTGCCATCGTCCATCCCGTTTTTGACCGGATAGTATAATTTTGATTTTGTTCCGTGATCATTACCCGCTTTACGATATCCAGATTCCTTTTAGAAAACGGAAGTTTCCCCTCGTACAGCTTGTTAAGAAATTCAACCTGGCCAACCGGTGAAATACCCAGAGGCCCGAAGTTCCAAAAGTCTGCACCCGGTTCCGAAAGTTCTACATTGCCATACCTACATTGGGTTAGGTATCTTTTGTATATTCTTCTGTCAATCTTTTTTGCAAGTTCTATAAATGCCCAGCCTGCAGAAACTTCAAATGCTTTCTTTACACTTATATCATGGTAAATCTCAGGTCTGTATCCGTATTTTGCAGTATCAGTTTTTCCCGGCCACTTAACTGTGTAGTTCTCATCTGATATGGTTCCGGTCTCCAGGGCAATCAGCATATTAATGATTTTGAATGTAGAAGCAGGCAAGGTTTCCTTCCTCGTGTTAATGGTATCGGAAAGGATCCATTGCTGCTTTTTGTAATCATAAATTGCGATAGCACCCTCCACACCACATTCATCAAAATATTTTTTGAAATCAGGACGAATGATGGTCTGTTTTGACTGACAAAACACTACCGGGCTAATTACTAGCATGGATAAGGCGACTAAAAGGAATCTTTTCATTTTTTTAAAAATACACATTTCTTATAGCTTCCTCTACCGGACTACATGGGTCTGTGCTAGTAATATCAAAACTGCTCCTAAGTAACAGCGGTGGTTGTGCCATAAACTTAGGCACCTTGCCACGATGTTGCTGCGCAGCATGAACCAGAAACGGATGACAAAGGTATACCGTACCGGCCTTGCCCACAGCCAAAACTTCCTCTCTCTTGGGCAATTCCGGCAACCTCTTTGCCAGTTCCATAAAAGACAACCCTTCCTCACCCTCTGGTTTCAGCAATCTGGCAACATCCAGATGTGAACCCTTTAAAATCCTGGTTGGCGCATCTGTCTCCCCTACATCCGAAAACAGAAAGAGCATCAGCAAGCCACGCCCTTTTGAATATACATTGATTCGGGCAGCGAAAAAGTCATTGGGATCCGCACCGGCAAAGCCGGCATCTACGTGCCAGCCGGTATCACCCGAATCAACTTCTGAGGGGAAACGAACTGGAAAAGCACCCATGCTCATGCAGGGTATCCATTTATCTTTACCAACCAGCTGATCGAATGCAGCATGAAGAACAGGAGTATTAGCTGCCTTTATAAATGGCTCCTGAGTATACATACCCAGCCACACCACCGGCTTCGTCCACGTGGTATTGTCATTAGGATCAGCGGGAATGTCTTTCCAAAGAATATTTCTAGCCTCAGCGGCAAGATCAGCAGAAAAAGCGTTATCAATACGGACAAAGCCGTCTGTAATAAAAGATTGTATTTGTTGTGGATTTAAGATGTTGTGCATAATGTTTTATATAAAAATTCAGACAATAAAGAATTAGTGTCCCTCCGGGACATTAGCCTTATACGACTTGAAAATTTATATTATAACATTACGGTCATTCTCATACAGCAAATATATAAATTTTTCTTCTGTTGTCGCAAACGCCCCCTCAATAAGTCGTTTTTGCAGGTTTTCTACTCCATCCCTCCAGGTTAACTTTGGATATACAAAAACACTAACTATGAAAACAATCATTTACCTCGCTGCCTCTGCCAATGGCCTGGTCAGCAATAACAGAAACGTACCCGACTGGTTATCCCAGGAATACGGTCAAGGCTTTATGACGATCAGTCAGCGCACACAGGCCGTGATCATGGGAAAAACAACCTATAATGTACTTGCACCAGACTACCTCCCTATAAAAGAAGGTTCGCTGGTTGTACTCACTCACGATACCAAGGCCGAACCTGCTCAATCCAATGTATTGTTTACAGAAGACAGTCCTGAAAAAATCATAGAACAGCTCGCTGCCAAAGGACACACAGAAGCGGTAATTATAGGAGGTACGCAAACCGTAACTGCATTTATCAAAGCTGGCCTGGTAAATGAAATCATACTTGTAGTAGAACCGGTAATATTTGGCAGCGGACTACCATTGCTCAAAGGCATCGAAGAAGCGGAATATCAACTATCCCTGCTCGATGTAAACAAATTGAACAACAATACTGTTCAATTACATTATTCAGTAACAAACAATTAATCATTATAAAACTAAATACGATGAGACCAACAAAAATATGGGCCAATCTGGGCGTAAAAGACGTAATAGCAACCAGGAAATTCTATAGCGCACTGGGGTTTAAACCCAATGAGGGTTTTGATAAAACCGATGAATTAACCAGCTTCCTGATCGGCAATGATGACTTTATTGTACATTTTTTCGAAAAAGAATCCCTGAAAAAAGCAATGGAAGGCGAACTAGCAGATCTGACCAAAGGAAACGAAATCATCTTTACACTTTGGGCAGACAATAAGGAAGAAGCCGATAAATGGGCAGCAGAAGTCCGGAATGCAGGCGGAACGATCTTTAGTGAACCAGCTGAATTTGGCCCCGGCTACTACGGCTTTGGCTTTTCAGACCCCGACGGACACAAATGGAATGTATTTAACTGTTAAAGTAAACAGGGCATAATGCCCTGTTTACTTCTAATACTAATTATTCTTTAAAGACCCCATATCAATCACAAACCGATAACGCACATCGCTCTTCAACATACGCTCATACGCCTCATTAATCTCCTGCATCTTAATCACCTCAATCTCCGAAACAATATTATGTTCACCGCAGAAATCAAGCATCTCCTGTGTTTCGGCAATTCCGCCAATTAACGATCCCGCAACAGATTTCCTGCCCATAATCATAGGTACAGAGTTAAGCAGCGGATCAAGTCCTCCCAAATAACCTACCAGTACCAGTGTACCATTTATGTTCAATGTAGGCACATACTCATTTAAGTCATGCACATAAGGAACGGTATCAACAATCAAATCAAATTTTCCTGCCACCTGTTGCATCTGTGCCGGATCTGTAGAGATAATCACCTGATCTGCTCCCAATTCAAGTGCATCTTTTTCTTTTCCTGGCGATCGTGAAAATAGCGTTACATGCGCGCCAAGTGCTTTGGCTAATTTGATAGCCATATGCCCTAACCCACCTAAACCCACAACAGCAACAGTACTGTCTTTTCCAACTTTCCAGTGTCTTAATGGCGACCAGGTGGTAATTCCTGCGCATAGTAACGGTGCTACAGCCGCCAGATCAAGGTTTTCAGGCACCTTTAAAACGAAGTGCTCATCTACCACAACTTTTTCAGAGTAACCGCCAAAAGTGCGTCCACCCAAATGTTTGTCCTTTCCGTTATAAGTTCCCACAAAGCCGGGAATACAATATTGCTCCAGGTCTTGCTTACAGCTGGCACATTCCCTGCAAGAGTCTACTAAACACCCTACCGCAGCCAGATCACCTACCTTGAATTTGCTTACTTCAGATCCTACTTTGGTAACCCTGCCAACTATTTCATGACCGGGAACTGCGGGGTAAACAGTCCCTCCCCAATCGTTTCTGGCAGTATGCAGGTCCGAGTGGCATACCCCGCAAAACAGAATGTCGATCTCCACATCTTTAGCCGTCGCTTCCCTCCTGTCAATACTCAATTGTTTCAATGGCGCTTCAGCCGACTGAGTGCCATATGCTTTTACTTCAAACTTTTCCATTATCGTTGTTGGTTTACAATGTTATATTCTTCATCTGTTACAGGTTCCAGCCAGGTTACCGGGCCGTTTTCGGTGATATTGCTGATCGCAATATGAGTAAGACTACTATCGGCTGTAGCGCCATGCCAATGTACTATATCCTTCGGTATCACTACCACATCTCCTTTACCCAATGATCTGGCAGGCTTGCCTTTTTCCTGATAATACCCTTGTCCATCCGTTACCAGCAAGATCTGTCCTGCCGGATGTGTATGCCAATTGTTTCTGCAACCCGGCTCAAATACCACATCCCCAACCGAATAATGCCCCGTTTCATCCTTCGGGACTAAAATATTAACCCATGCCGTTCCGCTGAAATAATCTGCAGAGGCTTTATTTCCCTTCGGGAAAATGGCCGTTCTGTTTTGTGTTGTTTCCATCTAAGATTCTTTAAATAGCTATGCCTATTTATTGTTTAACAATTCGTCGGCTCACTTTGTGTCTCATCAGGGGTAATTTATTTTTGCCCCGTTAATACTTACACAAAGGTCTCAGCTATTCTCTAATAGAAGGGTATACAGATTACTGGATTATGTACCAAAATCACTGAATAGTGAACAAGTGTGAAACAAGCTATGAACAAGCTTAACTGCAGTGGTTAAGCCAATCAACTAACCTATCAATAGCATTTCCAACTGGTCTATTCAAAGACAAGCCTTGCTCAGTATGAACTCCCCAGATAGCTGCAAAACGTTTCTCTGAAAAACTGTTCAGGTTTTCGCAAACTGTATCGGTCCCACATGCTTCATTGCTATGAATCTGGAAAACTGGTTTTCCTTTACTGTCAATATTTACACGGGAATAAGCGATCACTTTGCCGCTCTTTTCTGCAATTCCAATGGGTAATCCAAAATCAGAAGTAAGCCCCTTACCAGAACCATTTACATGTTTAATAGGCGCTAAACTGTTCTGGTAAAGGTTTATAACCGATTTCAAATCTTCCAAATAAACTTCTCGAAGCTTGATATCCTCTTTTTTTATTTCTGTTGATCCCATAACGTTAAACTTATTCCACAAAATTATGGAATAGCAACAAAGGGATACAGATACAAAAACGTTATTATTGAGCGATACAGATTTAATTAATATGCCAACACACTTGTCATCCTGTTAACACACCCGTCATCCCGAGGAACCGAGGGATCTCTTGGTTATGCTGTTTCAAGAGATCTCTCCTATCGTCGAGATGACGAAAGTTAGTTTCAAAATGTAAACTATATTATTTATTAAGATCTTCTCGAAGCTGTTTAATTTTTGCAACAGGTAAATCCGCTAAATCTGCAATTACCTCATCAGAAAAATCCATTTTGGAAATAAGATTTATTGCAATTTTTAAGCGCTCTTCCTCTCTTCCTTTCGCTATGCCTTCCTCTCTCCCACGCTCAACGCCTTGCTCAACTGCATAATCCATTACATTCTTATTATCCCATTTGGCTTTTAAACTTGCATTATACATAGCTCGTTCCTCCTTTGTTAAATTTGCATACCTGGCCAGACTAAATAACTTTTCAAACTCAGGTCCGCTTAAATAAGCTGGTTGTTCCGGCAGCTCTTTCATGTGTTTCAAAGCGAAAAGCCATTTATCTAACGCGCTATCCAGTTCCTGCTCGGTTTTAACAAAGTTACACATCTCTATATAAGTATAACTCAACTTATCATAAAATATTTTTCCAGTGCGCCTGTTAACCAGACAAATATCATGCAGGTATTCATCATCATTACTATCAGGAAAATTAAAATTTTCAAGCAAGGCTATTAAATAAACTT
Organism: uncultured Pedobacter sp.; assembly: GCF_946479715.1. The sequence continues at coordinate 8,973 of NZ_CAMLHF010000154.1, forward strand.
CCGTTAAATTATACTTCCAATCTTTCCTGTTCCCTTTTGGCGCCTGCTCACTAATTAATCTTGAAGTATAATAAAGTGCTCGTTCCTTAAAATATTGCTGATAACCCCGCTGAATCTCTATGAGAAACTTTCCCCTGTCATCCCCAGTACAAGACACATCAATTGTAGCACCTCCTTCTTCTTTGATTTCACCGGGGTGTTCATTTTTACTGTATTCTATAGAAACAATATGCTTTCGCCCTCGCAGTATTTCATTCAGAAAACCTATTAACGCAACCTTACTCTCTTCCGTTGAAAAAATCCTTTTAAAACTCCAGTCAACAAAGGGATCTATAAAGGGGGTTATTTGTAAATTTTTATGACTCATTAAAATTCTGTTTTGCCAAACATAATTAAATATTCATAATAAAGAAATAAATACAAATAATAAGTTAATCAAATTATTTACAAAAGAAATATTAGTTTTATTTAACACTCAAAAATTTGAAAATAGATAGAAGTTGTTAGTATCATTATTTTTTCTCTTCACCCTTCCCTTCCTTTTCCTCCACCCCATCCTTTCCATTATTAAACTCCCTTATCCCCTTTCCCAACCCACTCATCAATTCCGGGATTTTCTTTCCACCAAAAAGCAAAAGAACTACAACTAAAATAACCAGGATTTCTTGTGTACCCAATGCCGCCAGTAATGTGTTATGTAACATGTGTTATAAAATTTATAATATTAACCTGGTACAAGAATAACAACCCCAGATTAAAACCGCATTAAAAACAAATTCATGTTACGTAACTTTAGCCTATATTATCGCACAATATGAACTGGATCACAAGAGAGCGGCCAAAAATAGACAGAATTGCCTGCCCATGGCTAATCAAAAACTTTATTGATAAAGACGCCCATTTCTTTTACGTCCCTTTTGATCAGGTTATAGGAAAAGCGACAGAGCTAAACGCTACTCCTTTTGACGTTCCCGGGGTGGAGCTCACACATAAAAATGACCTTTGCACCTTCGATGCGCTTATAAAAAAATACAACCTCGATGATCCAGCTCTAGCCGTAATGGCCCCCATTGTAAGGGGTGCAGATACAGACCGTCATAATTTGGCAAGTCAGGCATCCGGCCTATGGGCAATAGCCGCGGGAATGGCTTACAACATTAAAGACGATCAGGAGCTTTTAAAAGCAGGTATGATAATTTACGACGCCCTGTACACCTGGGCCGCACACCTCCAAAACGTAAAACATACAGAAAGCCCTGTAGAGCAGCTGCTAATAGAAGTATATCAGAAGTTCCTTAAAAAAGGCAGTACAGACAAAGTACCCGCCTGGGCAACAGAGCTAAAAACAATTATTCAGGACCAGATAGATACGAATCTTACTTTAAGCCTAACGGGAATCTCTAATGAATTAAATGTGAACCCCGCTTATGTATCCAGAGAGTTCTCTAAATACTTCGACGACCTTTCATTTGGCGAATACATCAGGAAACTTCGCATAAACAAAGCAATTGCCTACATCGAAACAACAGATTATTCGCTTTCAGAAATTGCTTACCTCACCGGATTTTCAGACCAAAGCCATTTCACCCGGATTTTTAAACTGGAGACGGGTATTAAACCTTCCCAGTTCAAAAAGAACAGGAACAAAAACTAAGCAGTTTAGTTCTTTTTCTGCTGACCTGGTGCGTATGGTTTAGCGGATTTTGAACCCGTACGTTTTTTCTCTTGCCCCGGAGGTACTTTACCACTATTCCCTGCAGTTCTTTGCGTATAGCACGACATTAAAAACATCATACTGCAAATAGTCAATACAAAATATATCTTTTTCATATTCATTTTAGGTTGGTATTGCTAATAACATGCCACAAATAGTAAATTCTGTACCAACAGTTAAATCTATTCTATTTTAATTTTTCGCGATGCAGTACCATTGTTCATGCAAATTCACATCAATAAAATACGCCTGGCACTATGCTGCATCTGCAGTCTGTTTACTTCTGCAGTCGTTTCAGCTCAAAACCTGCAACCAACTTATCCAAAATTAGCTGGCTATGTAGGCATCATTCACCCTATCATCTCTTTCAGTTCCGATGGCACCCACACCAACTTTAAAGACAGCTATATTGTTGGTCTACCCATAGGCATCAACATTTGGAAAAGTGCTAAAATTGGCTTCTCCAGCGAAATAGTGCCATTTATAAAGGCCACTAACGCAAGCAGCAAAGTGAACAATGTACTGTTTCATCCGGGCATTTTAGTAGCCCTTGGCAATGGCTTTACTTTTGCCGGCCGATTGGCTTTCGAAACTTCCGGGCGATATGGCCTTACCCCGGTATTCAACAAAGTAGTAAAGAAAAACAAAGGCAGCAGCTACTTTGTGGCCATCCCACTTCCTGCACGTTTCGGAAATGATCAGTCTTCCTCTTACGGCATAGGGTTTCAGTTTGGAATCGCATTTTAACAAGAACATGAAAAATAACGCAACATACAAACTAACCGACCTGGTGATCTACTTTTTAAAGCTTGGCACATGGGGTTTCGGCGGACCGGTTGCCCTGGTCGGCTACATGCAGCGGGATTTGGTTGAGCAAAAAAAATGGATTTCTGAGGAGGAATACAAAGAAGGTCTAGCCTTGGCACAACTAGCTCCGGGGCCTTTAGCCGCTCAACTGGGCATCTATATGGGTTTTGTTCATTACGGATTACTGGGCGCAACATTAGCGGGCCTTGCTTTCATAATCCCCTCCTTCGTTATGGTGGTTGTACTGGGAGTTGCCTATAAGCTGTATAGCGGCTTACCCGGCATGCAAGCCGTATTTTACGGGGTAAGTGCCTCAGTAATTGGAATCATCACGGTTAGCGCATATAAACTCACCATTAAATCTGTAAGCAAACTCAAGCTCGAAGCGGTTAAATCCAATTGGCTGCTTTGGATATTTTACCTTGCAGGAGTGGTAATTACAGTGGTCACCAAGAGAGAAGATGTTTTATTTTTCATCATCTGCGGTGTGATTTACATGTTTGTTAAAGCACCACCGCAATGGATTAAACGACCGGCCTCAGCTCCTTCCCTGATTTTGCTGAGCGTTGGTTTCTGGCAATACGAGGGCAAAACATTACAGGAGATTGGTTGGTTTTTTCTAAAAGCCGGTGCTTTTGTATTTGGAAGCGGACTCGCAATTGTTCCTTTTTTACATGGAGGGGTAGTTCAGGAATTTGGATGGCTTAATGAACAGGAGTTTTTGGATGCAGTAGCAGTAGCAATGATCAGCCCCGGCCCCGTAGTCATTACAGTTGCATTTATCGGGTATCTGGTTGCGGGCTTTCCCAGTGCCTGCGTAGCGGCACTGGCTACTTTTTTGCCTTGCTATCTTTTTACCGTTGCCCTGGCTCCTTCATTTAAAAGGATTGCAAAAAATCCCAGCATTAAAGCTTTTGTTGATGGCATTACAGGGGCTGTAATTGGCGCACTGGTGGGTGCAGTAATCATCATAGCTACACGTGCAATTATAGATATACCAACAGCTACCATTGCCGTCCTTTCTGCCCTTGCTTTAATCTATATGAAACAGATCAAAGAGCCTCACTTAATCCTGCTTGCTGCAATAATTGGTGTGGCAATAAAACTTCTGTAAATCGCTGTAAAAGGTTTAAATATGAAATAAGAAAAATACGAACACCGATGCCCCCATTTTGTACCTGAGCACTTTAAGCGCATTAGAGATCTGCTTTGAAACGGTTTGCTCCGAGATGCCCAGCTGATCCGCAATTTCTTTGTGCGACAAATTCTCTTCCCTGCTCAACAGAAAAACCTCCCTCATTTTTGGGGGCAGCGATTGTATTTCGGCCTGTATAAATTCCAGCAGTTCCCGTTCATGAATCCTGTCATCTGCCGACACCGGATCTGTATCGATAAAACCCTGCAATGAATCAATATATCTTGAAGCTACTTTCTGATGCGAAAAGTAATCCAACACCCTGTTCCGTACCGAGGTATATAAATAGGCAGCAAAATTGGTATCCTGAAGTATGGTTTCTCTTTTAGTCCACAACGTTGTGAAAAGCTCCTGAATGATATCTTTTGCTTCCTCCTCATCATTTAATTTCTTAAGTGCATGAATATACAACAACCGGTAGTACCGCTGATAAATCATCGCATAAGCGGCCTGATCACCATTCTTTAAAAGTCCGGTCAACTCCTGATCGGAAAGCGTTCTGTAGTCTGCCATCTGTTAATTAAACCTTTACAAATTGTTAACCCTTAGTAACAAAGTTGTGTAATATTTTAATAACCACCACTATACAGAAGCAATATTATTTCGCACTTCAATCACATATTCCAAATTTCATTTACCTTTATCGCACTATTTATTATGGAAATACTGATTGTAGAAGATGAACCAAGAGTTGCAAGCCTCATTAAAAGAGGGCTTGAAGAGCAGGATTTTAACGTTACTGTCGCATTTGATGGTGAAATGGGAAAGAAACTGGCCTTATCTAAAACTTACGACCTGATTATCATGGACATCATCCTTCCAAAAATAAACGGACTCGATCTCTGTAAAGAAATAAGGGCCGCTCAGCCCCATCTTCCAATAATAATGCTAACCGCTTTAGGTACTACCGATGATAAGGTTGATGGCTTTGATGCCGGTGCCGATGATTATCTGGTAAAGCCGTTTGAACTTCGGGAACTTCATGTACGCGTTCGTGCGCTACTCAAAAGGAACAACAACATCCCGGTAAAAC
>NZ_CAMLHF010000155.1 GCF_946479715.1 uncultured Pedobacter sp.
AAGGCTTTCTTGCGCTCCCAGTTGTGGCGTCACGAGACCTGGACGGACCCGGTCCCACCGCGGCCAGTAATGGAGTTATCGGCTCTTTCACCATAACTGGCCACAGCAATATTAACGATGCCGACCTGACCAATTTTGCTACACTAGCTCCCATAAGTGGTCAGGGAGGGGGACTGTTGGGAAGCACCGGGGGAACATCCTCTGCATACATCAATTTAAATTTCTCAGGGGCCATTTTACCAAAAACCGGCACGTCCATAATAATTAAACTAACAGCAGGAACTTTAGGCGGAGTGCAGGTACAGGCTTATAATGGTATTACTGCCCTTGGCAGTGCACAGTCATTTTCATCCCTACCGCTAAAAGGTACAAATGAATATGTATTTATTACTCCAGCAGATTGTAACAGCATAAGAATTACATCCACCACTTCTGCTGGTGCTCTACTAGGTGGGATCTCCACAAATTCAACAAATATTTACTACGCTTATATCCTTGATCCAAATTGCAATCCGCCCGTTTATACAGCTATCAGGAAAACTACAATACTTGATCTGGGCTCTGCAATTAGCAACGAAACAAATGCCATTGATGGAAACCTGAATACCTTCTCCTTGTTTTCAAATGGTTTAGGTGTGGGAACAACATTGTACCAGACTGTTTATTTTTCCCAACCCTCACCTACGGGCAGCGTAGCCACATTAACCCTTTCCATTCCTCCGGCTGTCATATCTGCTGGTGTACTGGGCTACATAAATATCAACACCTACAACGGAGCAACGCTGGTCAGTAATACATCATTCAGTGGATTATTGCTTGGAACCGATCTATTAACATTATTGAATTCAGGTGGAAAAACCACAATTTCCATTGCCCCTCCATCAGCATTTGACCGTGTAGAGCTCTCAGCAAGTTCCCTCTTAAGCCTAGCAACAAGTCTAAACCTATATGAGGTACAGATAACCCCTCCAAAACCAACTTTCACAGCCCCCGGTTCAACCCCTGCTGTAATAATTTGTTCAGGAACATCCGTAACGCTTAAACCTGATGCGCCAGATTCAGGAAATGAATTGCGGTGGTATGATTCTTTAACTTCAACAACATTATTAGCCAACACCAATACTTATACGCCTACTCCATCACTTACAGCAACCAAAACCTACTATGTGGCAACCGCAAGAACAAATTGTAATGCTGAATCAGAAAGAGTTCCTATAATCGTTACCGTAAATCCTCTCCCAACTGTTTCTGCAATTATTGGTAACGCAAATATTTGCGTGGGCGTTGGTTATACATTTACCAATACGAGTGAAGATCCAGGTGTTTGGAGTACTAATAACTCTTCAGTAGCCACTGTTGATGGTACTGGATTTGTAAAAGGTGTTTCTGTTGGAACAGCTAACATCACATATACTATTACCAATACAACTACACATTGTAGCAATTCAACTTCTTTCACTGTTGATGTATCTCCACTCCCAACAATATCTTTAGGAAATATTCCAGCCATATGTAAAGGGACTACAGCAGCCACCCTACCTTATACTGCTGTTTCTTCCGGTAGTCTTAAATATGACATCATTTGGAATACAACAAGTTTAACCAATGTTAGCGGAGCTGATCTTCCTACGAGTCCAATTCAATTGAGTATCCCTTCAAATGCACCTGTTGGTACATATACAGGAACTTTTAGTATCCGGAATACAACAAGCAATTGTACTAATTCATATCCAATAAGTTTAATGATCAACCAATCACCAGTCATTATTGTAATCACAAATCCAACTGCTTGTAAAGGAATAACAAACGCAACATTAACTTACACATCTACATATAGTCCAACCAGCTACAGCATCAATTGGGATTCCGCAGCAATAACAGATGGTTTTGTGAATGTATCATCTGATACTCCCTTACCAGCTTCTAATATAAGCATTATTGTTCCCACAACAGCAAATGTAACTACTTATGCTGGGACAATAAGTGTTAAAAATGCGAATGGTTGTATAAGCCCTCCTGTAACTTTTAACATGATCATACACCCTAAACCACCTCTTCCACAAGTAAACATAACTTCTAATTAATAAACAATTAACGTAAAACTTAAAATCAAAAAGACATGAAAACAAAAATTACATTTTTAAAAATGAGCTTCTTGTTAGCTTCATTTTTAATCACTTCAACATCTGCAATGGCAGCGACATTTTATACTTGCTCTGGAACAACCCTAAATTTAGGTGTAACAAATTTACCAGCAGGAACTTCAGCTTTGTGGGATGTCAAGAAAGATGGAACTCAATTCGCTGGTTATCCTTCTGCCACCGCACCAACTTCGTTTACAGATCCAGGAAGTTACGAAGTGATACTAGTTTCGCAGACAGATGCAGCCTCAGGGCAATGTTCTTCCGATCCTGTAAGCAACACAATAATCATACTCCCTCCATTGGCATTTTCATTAAACGCACCTTCTGTTCCTGCCTATTGCCAATCCAACAACACGGTTAATTCTTCTGATATCACTCAAACAGGAGCTGCATTATCTCCAGTAAGCGGATCAGATCTAGTTTTAGAATATACTTATAGCGTTAATAATGGAACCACAACTGTAGATGGGAGTACCGTTGGTACTATTGACCAAGCTACTGGAAAGTTTACACTAACAACAACTACTCCAGGTGTCTATGTAATTACAGGAAAGGTAAAATATAAACAAGCAACAACGTTTACGAATACACTTCTAGGTACAGGTTGCGAGGTTACAGCTACAACAACTCAAACAGTCACAGTAACTCAAACTCCTGGTCAACCTACAGTTACTATTACAGCACCTTAATTTAAATATTAAGCTCAGAGCTTTATGTCTAACAGAAAAATAAGTTTTGTGTCAAGTATGCTGTTGCTCACTGCAACGGCATGCTTTGCGCAATCTTCTGGTCCGCAAACGGTGAATCTCCCTCCGGGAGCCTCTTTAAAGTTGCGGGCAAATTCTGTTAACGCATCAACCTATCAATGGCTTAAAGACAATCAAATTGTAAGTGGTGCTATTGGTCAGGAATTTACAGTATTTGTTTCTGGAACATACACTGTGATATCTTATAACACCGAAGGCTGTGCTTCTGATATTTCAGAAGCTGTCATCGTTGTAGGTGGCTCCCCTCCTGTTATTCTCAAAGCTGATATGATGGTTACTAAAACATCAGAAAACAGGGCTTTAACACTCAACGACTCATTCGATTACACCATTAACGTAAAAAACAATGGGGTAGATAAGGCAACCAACATTAGGGTTACAGACGAACTACCTCCCGAGGTTGAATTTCAACAACTAACACCTACTGCCGGCAGTAATGCAAGGTATAGCTTTGCAACCAGGACAGTACTTTGGGAAATTGATAGTCTGCAAAATGGCGAATCAGCTGATTTAAGGATAAAAACAAAAGCCCTTAAAGCCGGTGTTATTTACAACACAGCCAAAGTTTCGGCTGATCAGGCTGACCCGAATCTGGCTAATAACGTTTCCACAGCCAGTACTTCGGTAGCAGGTATTATTATTCCTAACGTATTTACGCCAAACGGAGATAATAAGAACGAAACCTTTGAAATACCAGGCGTACAAGCGTTTGAAAATGAAATCACCATCCTAAACAGATGGGGAGGAACTGTATACTTCAAAAAAGGCTACAATAATGAATGGACCGGACGAGGGCTTAATGAAGGTACTTATTTCTATGTACTAAGACTAAAAATAGGCACTAAATGGGAAATCTATAAAGGTTATATCACTTTATTAAGGGGCAAACAATGATGAAAAGAATCATACTTCTGTTTTTGGCATCTATTGGAATTGTGTGTAGCTCAAGTGCACAGCAAGACAGTCAGTTTACACAGTACATTTTCAATACAATCCATATTAATCCTGCTTATACAGGGTATAAAAAAGAGCTGTACATACAGGCTTTTTATCGCGCGCAATGGGTGGGCGTGAGAGGCGCACCAACAACAGTTTCAGTAGCTGTAGATGGTGCTATTGACGATGGAAATGTTGGTCTTGGATTTATCGCTTCAAACGATAAGATTGGTGCTCAAAAAAACCTTTCTGCATATGCAAACTATGCCTATAAAATCCAATTGGGTTATGATGAAAATTCAAGACTCTCTTTTGGTTTGGCCGCTGGTGTAATGCAACTTGGTCTTGATGGAGATAAATTAAATAGCATAGATCCCGATGACGAGGTTATCCCTACCGGAATGCAAACCAGATTTTTCCCTGATGCCAGAGCCGGTATTTACTATTCTAATGAAAAATATTTCGCCGGACTTTCGGCAAGTAACCTGATCGCAAGCTGGGCTGCAAAAAACTACAGCAATAACCTTCTTGTTCCTGTTCCGCAACCGCACATATTTTTAACTGCAGGGGCCTTAATACCCATTACTTATGGATGGGCTTTAAAACCGGTTATTTTATTAAAAGACGACATAAAGGGTCCTACTTCTCTGGATGTTAATGCCTTCGTTCTACTTAATGAAAAGGTATGGATAGGAGGTTTTTACAGAACCACTGTACCTTTATACAACAAAAAATATCTCCAAAACGACCTTACTAAAAAAAATGCATTGGGCATGATGTTCGAACTCTTTGCTACAGACAACCTAAGAGTCGGCTATTCTTACGACTATTCTTTAAACAAGCTCCAGTACTACAACTATGGCAGTCATGAGTTTTCAGTAGGCATTTATTTAGGTCCCAGAAATATGAGAAAAATCAGATCATCCAGATGTTATGATTTTTAAAAAGACGATTCAGGTATTATTTTGTCCGTTTGAGCACTAAACACCTTTAATTCAAATGCTAAACCCTTCATTTTTGTAAGAACACAATTTCATGTGAACTTTGCGAGCTTTGTGATAAAATAAAAGTTCTTCGTTAATCATGAATATATTTGCACTAAATGAAAACGAAACTTCCTCTTAAAAGCTTAATAAAAATAAGCTGCTGTTTTACTACAGCGGTCAGTTTGTTTTTGCTTCTTTCTTCTTTTATTCAAGATGGGGAACTGTACTCATCTCTCGTAAAATGCTTGTTTTTTCAACTGCTGCTTACGCTAATGTGCTTATCTAACATCCGTCTCCTGGTGGTTTTTGGGGATGAAAAATCGCCTCCAATAAGTAAAAGCAGCAAAAAGTTTTACCTGGCAAGTTTTGTGATGAGCGCGGTAATAATTATATGCATCTACTGGCTTGGCCAATACCTTACTTTTCGCGGTATTATAGAACAGCATGAACCATTTAGGGTTAGAGGCAATGTAATTTACCTGTACCTCAGTTTACAGGGATTCTTCATTAATGGTATTGTTTTGCTGCTCCAAAATTTCATTATTGTACAAGATTCTAATAACCAGGTGCAGTTGGAGAACTCACGTTTAATTGCAGCAAGGTCTCAGGCGGCTAATGAATTGTTACTTCAGCAAATACATCCGCATTTTCTGTTTAATGCGCTAAACATATTAAAATCACTGATTAAAAGGAGTCCCGATAAAGCTGAGGATTATTTACTTCGCCTATCTGACTTCCTGCGTGTCTCCATATCGGGCAATAAAAGTGGAATAGCATCTCTGAATGATGAGCTGAAATTATGTGCAGATTATCTGGAGATGCAAAAAGTAAGGTTTGGTGAAGCCCTGAGCTTTAATTTAGACATACAAGATCAAGAGAAAGAAAGTTCTGGACAAGTGCTTCCTATTTTTTCGCTACAGCCACTTCTGGAGAATGTGATTAAACACAATGAGCTTACGGATGCTGCTCCGCTCAACATAAATATCAAACAAAATGGCAACTGGATCAGCGTAACAAATAACATTCAACTTAAATCGAATCTGGAGCATTCTACTGGTAGCGGTCTGGCTAATCTTGCAGAAAGATATAACCTGTTATCTGGCGATGAGATCGACATCAGAGATGATGGACTTACCTTTTCCGTTAGCTTAAAAATATTAAAACATGAAGATTGTAATTATAGAAGATGAACAAATAACGGCTGAGGATCTTGCTGATCTGATCATCAGATTACAACCTAATGCTCAAATTGTTGCAAGCTTAAGATCGGTAAAAGAATCACTTCATTATTTTAGAACGCACGGCATGCCTGATCTTATCTTTAGCGATATTCAACTTGGCGATGGGTTAAGTTTTGACATATTTAAAGCTGTTGAGGTTACTGCTCCTATTATTTTTTGCACCGCTTACGATGAATATGCATTCAACGCTTTTCGCACAACCGGCATCGATTATATATTAAAACCAATCGTTTCTTCAACAGTTGAACAAGCGCTAAAAAAATATCAAACCTTACGCAAAGAATTTACTACCTCGGCGGTTTCTTATGATTCTATTTTAGAGCTCTTTGCAAACAAGCCTGTGCAGAAAACATTTTCTATTTTAGTTACCCATAAAGACAAGATCATTCCTGTAAAAATGGAGCATATTGCTTTGTTTTATATTAAACATGAAGAAACCTGCTTGTATACTTTTGACGATAAGACGTACGCGGTTAGTAAGAAAATGGAAGAGCTGGAACGTATTTGCGGCGATGATTTTTTTAGGGTAAACAGGCAGTGCCTGTTAAACAGAACGGCGGTTAAAGACGCGGCTCATTTTTTTTCCCGTAAGCTGGTTATAAACCTCTTAGTTCCGTTTAAGGAAACCATCACCATAAGCAAGGAAAAAACACCTCAGTTTTTAGACTGGCTTGCCAGAAAATAAATACACGCTTGCAATTCAGCTTCAATTTTGTCCGTTTCGGTGTAAATTCTCTTTTCTTAAATTCACAAATCAACCATCTTTATATGTGTTAGGTTGAGGCAATAAGGATTGCAACCTGATAATTGTTAGACACAATCAATGAAGAGTGATGAACATAATTATTTTTAAAACCTCGGTACGGGACAAAAATGATCTTAGTACCATCAGACGTAAGATGGACAATCTGCTGGGCACAAAAAACTGGACTTTTGCATTAGAGGATGAAGATAAAATCCTTAGAGTAGTTAGCGCTAGTTCTTATGTACCTGCCATCAGAAAGATATTAATGAAATATGGCTTTATTTGCGAAGAATTGCCCTATTCTTTAGATGAGTTTAAAGTTTAGGTCATAATGCACACTACGCCCACTTCCGGCGGTTATTAAAATTTCTAAATCACTTAGTTCCTGCAAATCGCGTGTGGCTGTGGCTTTTGATGTTTTAGTAATTGAGATGTATTTTTTTGCTGTCATCCCTCCTTTAAATCCTTCGATACCTGCATCTAACATTTTGATGATCGCTTTCTGCTGACGGCTATTTAATTGTTCTTTATATTTATCAAAGAATCTGGTTTTCTGCAATGTAAAATTGACTAACGTTTTTGCTTTCCGTTGAGCTGTTAATGTTACTGAAACAAAATAGTTTATCCATTCGGAAATGTCATTACTTTGCTGGGCTTTTTTAAGAGCTGCATAATATGCAGCTCGATCTATCTCAATCGCTTCAGATAGACTAAGTAAAACCGGCCTTCCAAGGGTTTGAGAAAGTGCTTTCTCGGCAATTGCTCTTCCTATTCTCCCATTTCCATCTTCAAGTGGGTGTATTGATTCAAAATACAAATGGGCAATTGCAGATCTAACGGGCGCACTGTTAATTTCCCGAGAGCCTCCGGGAGCTGTTTGATTAAACCATTCTATAAAATGCTCCATTTCTGCTGGTACCCGACTTGAAGGCGGGGCTTCAAAATGAACCGTTTCACTTCCAATTCTACCAGATATAACCTGCATTGGCTCGTCACCTTTTCGCCATGCTCCAATTCTTATTCTATTCGATGAACCCAACAAGGCTTTATGCCACTCCCATATTTTTTTTTGAGTAAGTGGTTCTTTAAATGAATTTCGAACATCAATCATAAGTTCACCAATGCCTGAAGCTCTTCTGTCGTGCACAACATCAGATGGAATATTAAGTCCAAGATTATTACGAATGGAGGACATAACTTCCTGTCGGCTTAAAAACTCGCCTTCAATTTCAGAAGTCTTCACCGCTTCTGATATCATAATCTGCAACAATGCTTCTTGCTGAATGTCTGGTGGCAGAGTTTGTAATATGCCGTTCACTTCACCTGTTTCCAGTGTAAAGGCGTATAACATAGCCTCGCTTTTATTAAGCTGAATCTTAAAATCTGGCCAATCTGGTAGTTCCCAATTATATTTCATGAGCCGATTATTTTTGCTAATCGGCTCAAATATAGTGAATTTATGAGCCGATTAGCAAAAATAATCGGCTCATAAATTCACTATGATTTTTAACGAACAATAACGAGTTTTATACTGTTATGTAATCACTAAGTTCGTTACCGGCTGTGAAATCAGAAAAAAAAGACATAATTATAGTTGGTGGTGGCTTAGCTGGGTTAACCTGTGCAATACATTTGCTAAAGTCAGGATTTGATGTTACGCTTATAGAAAAAAACCATTACCCGCAGCATAAGGTTTGCGGCGAATACATTTCAAATGAAGTACTCCCCTATTTGAAATGGCTTGATGTTGATCCGGCCCAGCTTAATCCCACAGAAATTATCCGGTTATCTATTTCTTCTGCCAGTGGCAAAACAGTAAACACAGAATTGCCTCTTGGCGGTTTTGGAATCAGCCGGTTTGCACTTGATCATTTTCTTTACGAAAAAGCATTGCAAAATGGCTGCATCTTCATAAATGATACTGTAAACGCTATTGATTTCAATGATGATGTATTTAGCATTAGTACGGCGAAAACTGGTTTGCTTAATGCAAAAATAGTAATAGGTGCTTTTGGAAAAAGATCATCGTTAGATCAAAAAATGGAACGGCGATTTATTCAAAAAAAATCTCCATGGCTTGCAGTAAAAGCACACTACAAGGGTGATTTTCAGGATGATCTGGTTGCACTTCATAATTTTAAAGGAGGGTATTGTGGGGTTTCTAAAGTGGAAAAGGACCGTATCAACATCTGTTACCTTACAGATTACCAAAGCTTTAAAGCACACAAGAACATTACTGATTTTCAAAAACAGGTACTTTATAAAAACCCTCATCTAAAAGAGGTATTTGAAAACTGCATTCCATTGTTTGATCAGCCACTAACAATAAGTCAGATTTCTTTCGAAAAAAAGGAACCTGTTTACAATCATATTTTAATGGTTGGGGATACCGCAGGATTAATCCATCCTTTGTGTGGAAACGGAATGGCAATGGCCATTCATAGTGCCAAGATTTGTGCAGAATTAAGCATTCAATTTTTGAATGGCAGTATCTCATCAAGAATAATATTAGAAGAAAAATACCACAAAGAGTGGGACCTGAATTTCAAAAATAGACTGGCCGTGGGGAAACTCTTGTCTGGGATTATAAGAAAAGAAAAACTGTTTGCTCCATTATTAAATCTATTGATTAAATTCCCTTTTATATTGCCCAAAATCATTAAAAAGACTCACGGAAAACCAATAATTTAAATGCTTGTAAACACCAGTCGAAGAAGCGAAGCACCTGAAATAATGGATAATTTCTCTATGGAAGGAGAAATACTAAAGGACGCTTTAGACAAAATTGCAAGCATAAACAGGTTGCTGGGCGGGAACAAAGTGACCTTGCAGGGCGTAACAACCTTAATAAAAAACAGTGGGGCTTTTAGCAATAATACTTCGAAAGAGATTAGCATTTTAGATGTAGGTTGTGGAAATGGCGATATGCTGAGAACCCTTGCCAACTATGCTGCTAAAAACAATTTAAAGTTTAAACTAATTGGAATTGATGCCAACAATTATACCATTGGCCATGCACAGCAGTTATCTAAAAACTACCCAAACATTAGTTACATATGTACAGATATTTTCAATGAAATTGAACAACAAAGCACTTACGATGTTATCCTTTGTACATTAACCCTTCACCATTTCAAAGACACGGAAATACTGACACTGATGAACGGTTTTAGAAATCAGGCAGAGATGGGTATTGTGGTTAACGATTTACATAGAAGTGCTGTTGCTTATTACCTGTTTTTGGCGATATGCTTTGTTTTCAGGCTCAATAAAATGTCTAAAGATGATGGATTGGTTTCGATACTTAGGGGTTTTAAAAAGGCTGAATTGCTATCCTATTCCAGTGAACTGGATTTTAAAAAATATACGGTAAAATGGAAATGGGCATTTCGCTATCAATGGATAATTCCTACTTCAATTAATAAAAATCATGTATGAGCGTAAAGATCAAAACCATTGCTAAGCTGCTACCCCGGTATTCAAGAAAAACTGAAGAAATTATACCTTTTTTAGATTCATGGTTAAGCGGACAAGATGAGCGTTTCATTAGAAAAGTAAAAAAGATATTTGAAAATGCAGGGGTTGATCAGCGCTATTCGATCATGTCGCCCGAAGAAGTATTTAGCGATCTGACTTTTGAAGAAAGGAACAATATTTATCTAAGAGAGGGCATAAACCTTGCTACGGAATGCCTAAAAAAAGCCTTAGAAAAAGCGGCATGGTTGCCTGAAGATCTGGATTATATAATTACTGTGAGCTGCACGGGTATTATGATTCCTTCGTTAGATGCCTACCTTATCAATACCTTAAATTTGAAACAAGATATAGTTCGATTACCTGTTACAGAAATGGGTTGTGCGGCTGGTGTTTCGGGTGTGATATATGCCGATAATTTTTTGAAAGCTAATCCGGGGAAAAGAGCAGCTGTAGTTGCATATGAATCGCCTACAGCTACATTTCAGGTAAATGATTTTTCTATGGCCAACATTGTTAGTGCCGCAATTTTTGGGGATGGTGTGGCTTGTGCATTGGTTTCATCTCATCCTGATGATGAGGGCCCGGAAATTATAGCGAATGAAATGTATCACTTTTACAATGCAGAACAAATGATGGGTTTTAAACTGGTAAACAGTGGTTTGCAAATGGTTTTGGATGTTGCAGTGCCAGATACAATAGAAAGCCATTTCCCTGATATTATTCATCCGTTTTTAGCGAAACACAATTTAACAATAAATGATATTGATCATCTGATCTTTCATCCGGGAGGAAAAAAAATTGTACAGCTTGTTGATGACTTATTTGGTAAATTAGGTAAGAATATAGAAGATACTAAAGCGGTTTTAAGATTGTTTGGAAATATGTCGAGCGCCACGGTTATGTATGTTTTAGAACGCTTTATGGAGGGTGAGCAAAAGGCCGGAGATTTGGGACTGATGTTAAGCTTTGGCCCGGGGTTTTCTGCGCAAAGAATATTGTTGAAATGGTGATTTAAAGTTAGTTTTGTTGAATGTAGTTGTGGTTTCTGCACGCTCGTCATCTCGAACGCAGAGAGAGATCTCTTGTTCAGGATTACGATTTCAAGAGATCTCTCTCTGCGTTCGAGATGACGAAAATTAAAAAGATATAAACATAACATGAATAAAGAAGAAATTTTAGCCCACTTACCTTACTCCAAACCGTTTTTATTTGTAGATGAAATACTTCATATAGATGAAAATGGATCAAGCGGAACTTTCACATTTGATAAAGATCTTGACTTTTACAAAGGTCATTTTAAAGATCATCCGGTAACACCAGGAGTAATTTTAACTGAAACCATGGCTCAAATTGGTTTGGTTTGTTTGGGTATATACCTTACAGGAAGTGCCGAAGGTGGTGTACCGGGACATGTAATGCTAACTTCAACTGCTATTGATTTTATGAAACCGGTATTTCCGGGAGAAAAAGTAAAGGTTGTTGCAGAAAAAGTATACTTCCGCTTTAAAAAACTAAACTGCACTGTACAAATGCTAAATGAGCAGCATGAAGTGGTATGCAAAGGCACAATAGCCGGAATGGTAACTAATAAAATGAATGGATAACAGAGTTGTTGTAACAGGATTAGGTGTTGTTGCCCCAAATGGAGTTGGCTTAACTGCATTTACGGATTCCATAAAAAATGGTACTTCGGGTATTAAACACGATTCTCAGTTAGAACAACTGCAGTTTTCTTGTCAGATAGCTGGTAAACCTGAACTGTCTGATGATTTTATTGCACAATATTTTACCGCCTTAGAGTTAAGGAATTTTAACAGTACAGGCATCCTGTATGGCGTTATAGCCGGTATGGACGCCTGGAAAGATGCAGGTTTAACCATTACAGAAAGCGATGAACCTGATTGGGACAGTGGAACAATATTTGGAACCGGCACTTCGGGCATTGATAAGTTCAGAGAGTCTATCTATAAAGTTGATGATCTGCAGCTCAGGAAACTTGGCAGTACCGTGGTGGTGCAAACCATGGCTAGCGGAATCAGCGCTTATCTTGGCGGTAAGCTTGGATTGGGAAATCAGACAACCACTAACTCATCGGCCTGCATTACGGGTACAGAAAGCATTTTAATGGCCTATGAGCGTATTAAAACCGGACAGGCGACAAAGATGCTCGCTGGCAGCACAAGTGACAGCGGGCCTTATATATGGGCCGGATTTGATGCAATGAAAGTTTGCACTTACAAATACAATCCATTTCCGGAACAAGGATCAAGACCAATGAGTGCAAGTGCAAGTGGCTTTGTACCCGGTAGCGGCGCAGGAGCTATGGTTTTGGAATCACTAGATAGTGCCCTTAAACGGAGAGCAACAATTTATGGGGAAATACTGGGAGGCCATATCAACTCAGGCGGACAAAGGGGCACCGGAACAATGACAGCTCCAAATAGTATTGCTGTTCAGCGCTGCATAAAAGGAGCCTTACAAAATGCAGGCATTAAAGCCAGCGAAGTGGATGCCATTAACGGGCACCTTACAGCAACCTCTAAAGACGCTATAGAAATCCAAAACTGGAGTATTGCTTTGAATAGAAAAGGCTCTGATTTCCCTTATGTCAACTCTTTAAAATCTACAATTGGCCATTGCCTAAGTGCTGCCGGAAGCATAGAATGTGTAGCCTCAATCTTACAATTGCATCATAATTTTATATTTCCGAATATCAATTGTGAAGATCCAAATCCAGAGATTAGCAATATGATAGATTTCAATAGAATTCCGCAACAATTATTGAACACAAGTGTTAATATTGTGGCTAAGGCAAGCTTTGGATTTGGCGATGTAAATGCTTGTATTATCTTAAAAAAATACGCTAAATAAATATGGACAGAGCAGAATTAATAGCAAGGCTTACGCCTATTATTGCTACCTATGCGCAAGATAAAGATGCCGTAGCCTCAATAAATGAAACCACTGATTTCATTAAAGATCTGAAGATTAATTCTGCAAACCTCGTTGATGTAATTTTAGATGTTGAAGAGGAATTTGATATCGAGATTGACAACCTATCGATGGAACGAATGTTGAATGTTAGCGCTGCCATGGAAATCATTGAGGATAAACTGAAAACAAAATGATAGGCAACGACATAGTAGATCTTGTACAGGCTGCAATAGATAGTAACTGGAAACGGAAGGGTTATCTGGATAAGATCTTTAACACAGAAGAGCAATTTATGATCACCTCCGGTATTCATCCTTCTATGATCATATGGTTGCTATGGAGCATGAAAGAGTCTGCCTACAAAATATATT
>NZ_CAMLHF010000156.1 GCF_946479715.1 uncultured Pedobacter sp.
AAAAAAGAAAGCGGGAATAAACCAGATTGGCCACTCCCGCTTAAATTAACGCTCTCACCACAAATATACAACTGTAAATTGGATTACCTACTAATTTTCAAAAAAATTAATGTAAGCCTCTATTTTGTACTACAACCCTTTCCTCAAATTACTATTTTCAACTGATACGTTATACAATTCATACCAATCCTGATGATCAAGCTCTATGGTAAAAGCATTTACTGCGTTTCTAATTCTTTGTTCATTCGTTGTGCCAATCAGAGGCAATGCCCCCAATTTAACCAGCCATGCTACTGCTAATGATTCTATATGCACATTGTATTTAGCACTTAATTCCTCTAGCTTTTCGCGCACCTTAACAGCCTGACTATCTGTTCCGGCAGCAATTCTACCTTCTGCAAGAGGCGCATAAGCCAACGGACGCATGTAACGTTGTTTGATATAATCAATTTGTCCGTTATCCAATGCCTGCATATTTAGCAGGTTTAGTTCAATATGATTGGTTACTATTGGCTTAGTTAAATAAGAAGCCAATAACTGGTGCTGAAAAACGGAGAAATTTGCTACACCAATGTTCTTAATCTTACCCGATTCTTTTAGTCGCTCAAGGGTTAATGCTGTTTCTTCAAGATTAGATATTGGATCGAGTTTGTCTAATAAAAAGATATCGATATAATCAGTTCTCAAATTCTTTAGCGACTGCTCTACACTGGCAATAATATGAGCTGCTGAGGTATTATAATGTTTAACTCTAATATCAGGGCGCTGTGCATTTGGAAGCCTTAGTCCGCATTTACTAAACAGAACAACTTCTTCTCTTTTAAAAGCGCCTTCTTTTAGCAACTCTCCAAACAATTGTTCACATTTTTCAGAACCGTAACTATCGCCATGTTCAAAGGTGTTAATACCCAGCTCCATGCACAAATAAAAAATCTTTTTTAAAGTAGCATCAGCATCCTTAACATCATCCCATCTGTAAAAACCATAAACTGCAGGTGACACTTTAGGCCCCGCATCTCCCATATAAATCTTTTGCATATTCTCTTTCTATAATTCAAATCTAAGCATTACTTCAATCTATATAAATTTTAGTAAAAAAATACTTACATTTTTTAAATAATTGTCTTTACGCAATATTGGCGAATTTTATAATTGCATCCTAAATCGTATATTTAATTCAAACCCTATTCAGCAATTACCATGTCGCAGCTACTCCAAACTACATCCAATATCATTAGCTACGTCAGTATCGCAATCATCTGTTACGGTGCTGTGATAGGTCTATTTAAATTCATTAATAATGAATTTGGCAGATTCAACCGATCCTTTTCATTAGAAAAAACTGTTCAGATCAAAATCGAGGTAGGGTATTACTTATTGCTTGGTCTGGAATTTCTAATCGCTTCTGATATCATTGATACCATACTTAACCCTTCATTTGAAGATTTAGGAATATTGGCCGGCACTGTGCTTATCAGAACTGGCCTATCATTTTTCCTGAATAAGGAAATTGAGAATATCGCTAAAAACGACCCCTTAAAGGATTAACTTTCGCTCTATGCTTTTATCTTTTCTCGGTGATTAAGCCCCCATATCACCAAACTATCTGTTACAGGCAATACACTACTACCGTATTCAGTGATCGCATATTTTACAGTAATCGGTCGGGTATCCAGCACGGTTCTGGAAACAAGCAGATTAATTTCAAGATCATGCAACTCCTTAGATAACATTTTGGCAGAAATACCTTCTATTTCACGTTGGATTTTTTTGAAAGTATTCTGGCCATCCTTTCTATTGTTCAGGTACCGCATGATCCTCAGTTTCCATTTTCCACCAAGTATTTCCAGGCTATCACGAATTGCTGATAGTTCCTGCTCACAGGTTGCCTCCTTTATATTTCCGTTGATATTTATTGTTGCCATACTCAAATGGGTTAACTAAAGGTAACTAGTTACCTTTAGTTAACCCATAACAAAAATAAACTATTGCCTCCTAATTTTGAAATACAATTTTATATACTAGTCAAAAAGGTATGCAAATCAGGAAAATATTTCGCTGGATTTTTAGATTAAAAAGTCGTTACAGCAAGCTCTCTAGTTACTACCATATCAGAAACATTATTAAGTAAGCTCATCTGCATCTTTAGCAGGCTTATCTTCCTTTGGATGCAGCTCTACCGACGGTTGCATAAAAGGTTTCAACAGATCAATTGGTACCGGGAAAATCGTTGTTGAGTTGTTCTCTGTCGCAATTTCACGAAGTGTTTGCAGGTAGCGTAAGGTAAGTGCGCTTGGCTGTTCGCTTAAGATCTTTGCCGCGTCCGACAAACGTTGTGAGGCCTGGTATTCTCCTTCGGCAGAAATCACTTTTGAACGCCTTTCACGTTCTGCCTCTGCCTGTTTAGCCATTGCCCTTTGCATTTCCTGAGGAAGGTCTATTTGTTTTACCTCAACTGCCGTTACCTTTATCCCCCAGGGTTCCGTTTTCAGATCAATGATCTGTTGCAGGTGCAAATTTATCTTATCGCGTTGCGAGAGCAGATCATCAAGTTCCGACTGTCCCAGTACGCTACGCAATGTTGTTTGCGAAAACTGAGAAGTAGCCGTTAAAAAATTTTCTACCTCCACTACCGCTTTTTGAGGGTCTATTACCCTGAAATAGATTACAGCATTAACCTTTATAGATACATTGTCTCTTGTAATCACATCCTGGGGCGGTACATCCATAACTATAATACGCAGCGATATTCTTACCATTTTATCTATAAAAGGAATCAAAAGAATCAGCCCGGGCCCTTTTGCACCTCTGTCCAGCACCCTACCCAGGCGAAAAACAACTCCACGTTCATATTCACGCAGGATACGGATCGCGCTGGAAAGTACGATGACGGCAAAAAAGATGAGCACTATAATAAACACATTGTAATACATAAAAACCTCCTTTTAGTTAAAAATAGAATTATATGGCACGCCCTATCGGCTCCACAAATAAAGTAAGCCCCTTAACCTTAATTACTTTTACCAGCTCACCTTTATTAATTTTTCCTTTCGTTGATTCTGCTGTCCACACTTCTCCATTTACCTGTAGCTGCCCCTGCGGATCAAGCTGACTCAGCGTTTCTCCGGCCTGCCCCAGTAAACTATTGATCCCTGTAACTGTTTTGAGTCGCTGTGCCCTCAAGCCTAAAACTATTACACACAGAAAGAAAGCAGCACTTAATACAGTAACTGAAATAACCACTCCCGTAGATATTTTAATCATATCTAAGGAAGAACTTGATTTGAACAGCATTACCGAACCGAGAAACAACGAAACCACACCTCCAATTGCCAACACTCCATGGCTAACCACCTTAATTTCGAGCAGAAAAAGCACCAGAGAAAAAACGATCAACATTAATCCGGCGTAATTAACCGGTAAGGTATTCATGGCATAAAAGGCCAGAATCAGGCTAATCACACCAACTACCCCCGGAAGCACTGCCCCGGGATTAAACAATTCAAAATATATTCCTGCCATCCCCAGCATGAGTAAAACATAAGCAACATCGGGGTTACTGATAAAGTCAAGCAGTTTCTCCGAAGCGCTCATCTCTACATATTGAATTTTTGCTCCTTTTGTATGTAATGTAGCATTGCCGGAGTTTAATTCTATATTTCGTCCGTCTATTTGATTAAGTAATTCATTTTCATTCGCAGCGATATAGTCGATTACTTTCTTACTGAGTGCCTCATTCTCGGTAATGGACAAACTGTTTCTAACTGCATCTTGGGACCATTCGAGATTGCGTTTTCGTTTTTCTGCAATACTTCGGATAAATGCGACAGCATCATTTGTGGCTTTTACATTCATCACTGAATCTGTCTTACCTACCAGGTTCACAGGATGAGCCGCACCAATATTGGTTCCGGGTGCCATGGCGGCAACATGAGCTGCAAGAGTAATGAAAACTCCGGCAGAACCAGCATGTGAACCGGATGGGGAAACGTAAACTACTACTGGAACCGGCGACGTCAGAATATCGCTAACAATAGTACGTGTAGATTGTAGTAAACCTCCTGGTGTATTCAGCTGAATTACCAGACATGTTGCCTTTTCCGTTGTTGCCTTTTCAATTCCGTTATGTATAAAGGACGCCGAAACCGGATTAATTACACCATCAATCTTTATCACCACAACCCTTTGTGCGTTTAACATCAACGGGAAACAAGTTAGAAAAATCAAGAACAAAATCTTATTTTTCATACGATTAGATCCATTACTCGTGCAATATATAAATATACTGAAAATCAACCCCTTATTATTCTTTTTTTAGTCATATTAAAGGTAACTTTAATATGACCAACCTATTGAAATATTACTACCCAAATCTGCTACAGAAAGGAGTTCAATTATGGGAAAAGTTAGAAACATCTTACAAGAAAAAACCAGTTCTACAATTTTTGTAAGCCCAAACACTACAGTCTTTGAAGCGTTGGAATTAATGTTTAAGAAAAACATCGGATCGCTTCTGGTTATGGATCATGAAAAATTCATTGGAATTTTCACGGAAAGAGATTACGCCAGAAAAGTAATCCTAAAGGGTAAATCTTCAAAAGAAATGAAGATCAGCGAAATCATGACGGAGAATCCCCTTACCGTATCTTCCGATAATACAATTGAAGAATGTATGTGGCTAATGACAAATAATTTCATCAAACATTTGCCTGTTATTGACGAGGGTAGGCTAAGTGGCATCATCTCTATTGGCGATGTAGTGAAATATATCATTGAAGAGCAAAAGTTTATCATTGGAAATCTGGATCATTACATTACCAGCACCAGATAGCACGATCATCCAGGTAACAAAAAGAGCTATATGTTAATAATATTTCTTTACCAGAAGATCGATACGATAAGCACATACCTTTGGTCATTTTTTTGAAAAAGGATTTACAAAAATGGAAGAAAGACAGATAACTTTTTTTATTTTCGGCCCACATCTGCTTTTTAGAAATACATGAAACCTCCTTTTACCTGCTTATACTACCTGGAAAATGATTCCGATTGCTTATTGGAAGTGAAACGTAATGACCTGCTTGCAAATGCAGACATTGCTGACATATTCAGATGGCTGTATATAAACAAACAGACACTTGAAATTTCATCCCTGGTTTTCCGTTCAATGGATTCATCGGGCGAGGTGCAGGAACGTTTCTTTGACCAGGGTTATTTAAAATTTAATGATCAAACGGGCACTTATATTGAGAAATTTAATTCTGCACAGCATCAGCTTGAAAATAAAACAGGATTACCTCTTTCGGATGAACTGCAGCATACAATAACAAGCTACCTTAATCTGTAAGCCGATTCTATTTATGAGCCATTATCCCATCAATGGCTTTATCACTATAGGCTATGTAATCCCATGCCCTTAGATAGTACCCATTTTTAGGATTCAAAACCTCAATTTTTATATGATGCTTGCCATTGGGTAATTGATAGCGCCAGCAAATTTCATGTCTCCTGGTTCTGTAAGCGGTAGGTAAATGAGCAGTCTCTATCATCTGACCATCAACATATACTTTGGCCTTAAGTTCGTAATCGTCCAAATTCTGATCATTTTTTCCGGCATTGCCACGCAAAACAAATCCAGTTCCTTCAAAATCAAACTCATAAACACCATCAATATTACGGTTAAGTGGCTCTTTTGCTACAGGATAAATTCCCTCAAAACCTTTCTCCAACCGCACCACCTCTGGTTTTTGCACCTTAATAATTACCTCCGCATCACCTACTTTACCGTTGTTGGCAGCAATTGCTTTCAGTGCATGCTGATAACTTGTTTCATACACTTTATTTAAAGACATATTTGTGTATTTGAAGTTCAGATCCTCACTACCATTCAATCCTTTTTTCCAGTAATGCGGAATTTTACTGTAACCTAGTATTGTTCCCAAAATCCCTCCAACGGTAGATGGGTTACAATCAGAATCCTGTCCGGAACGCGTAGCTATTTCTAAAGTCCTTGTATAGTCTCCTTTTCCGTAAAGCAGTCCCATTACCACATAGGCAGAATTGACTTTTGCATCAATATCAAACGGACTGAATATGCCCTCAGGACATCCTGATTCTTCTGACCATTTCTTCTGAACCTCATACCAGGTCTGCTTCCAGTCGTTTGGATATTTTTTATGCCATTTGATTACATCAGCAATACATTTATAGAAATCACTTTCCTTTGGTATGGTTTTCAGGGCTTCATTCACTACGTAATTCACATCATCAGATAAAAAAGCTAAACTGTACATTGCCCCAACATAAACCCCGCCATACCATCCATCACCATAATTCATAATGTGGCCAACTTTATCACTTAAAGAGCTTGCAGAATTTGGCATTCCCGGATGCATTAATCCCGCAAAATCTGCTTCAATCTGATAGTCAATATCGTCAGCATGTGGGTTATTTAGCCAATGTCCGCTTTGTGGTGCTTTTATTCCATTAAGAATATTATAACGGGCGGCCTGGTTTGCATGCCATAAATTATATGAAGCATTGGCAAAGGCATTTGCAAATGAATCAACAGGAGCATCAAAACCTGCTCTTTCCAATACTTCTACAAACGTAAGGTCCATATAAATATCATCATATAAATCCGGCCATTCCAGCATCAGTTTTTTAACATATCCTTCTCCCCATGGGATTACCTGATAATCTTGTATAAAAGTACCATTGTGTCTGAACTCTGTATAACTTCCAAAGCTCACCCCGATAGTTTGGCCTGCCCAGCCTCCTTTTATTTTATCACGTAATTTCTCTTTTGTGAATGTTACTGTTTCTTTCTTGTCCTGCTTAATGGTATATGCAGACATCAAGAGCGCCATTATAAGTCCAGGGATTAGTAATTTTTTCATCTTATTTTTTAATAGCTAAATAAATGATCGAATACGGAATCAATTTGAAAATAGAGCAGCCCTGTTGATTTTAATTTATCAGCCTGTTCTTTGGCCTTGCCCATAACATCAGATGATTTTAGCGCCCAGGAGTTAATTACACCTACGGCTAAAATATTATGCTTACCAGCCCATTCGACATCTGATTTTGAAATACTGTCTGAGAAAAGAAAATAGTTAGATGAAAGGTAATTGGTTTTAAGCATATTTTCTTCAAGCTGTTTTCTGGTACAGCTGAGCTTTATCTTTCCAGTAAAAAAATCAGTAGATTCATCTGTACCAATCATTAACACATTCTCATATAAATGGTACTTTTTAAGCATATCTATCACTTTTGTAAATAGTATGGTATCATTTCCATCTATTTTATTATCAATCATAACCTGCAATTTTCCCTCGCAGTAATTAAGCACATCCTCAAATTTTAATATTTTGTTGCCTTTCTTATCCCTAAGCTTACTGATCTGTTCCCAGGTCATGGACGAAACATCCGCATCCTCACCAAAAGATCGTTTCAAATTCTTATCGTGATTTGTAATTAATACCCCATCCCTGGTCAACCTTAAATCCACTTCTACCATCCAGTAACCTCTCTTTACTGCTTTTTCCAATGCTAAAAGACTGTTCTCTGCAGAAAGGCTATCCACTACACCACCACGATGGGCTATCAGTTTATAGTTGGCAGCGAATGAATGCTGTTTCGAATTCTGGCATATGCCCACAGATTGGATCAAAGACAGCAATGAACAGATTACTATTCCTATGGTAAATTTCATATTCTTTTTATACTATAAATGAAGGAAGGTACCCGGCTCTAAAAGTCTTAACCACAGATTTTGGAGTTAATACATGTAATTTTTCTTTTGGCAACACGCCTGCCGTCCCATACCCTTCAACCGACCATAGATATATCATTCCATTCCGTATTAAATAAAGTTCTTCTTTAAAGATAACAAATGTGCCGTCAGGTAGTGCATCCGGGTATTCCAGGAAAGTAACCTTTTTGTTATTTTGATCGACCCTTTCCTGCTGGAGAATATCATCTATCGCTTTTATTGGTGTTTTAGCGTTAAATCCATATTCAGGATTTCCATTTAACCAAAACGTTTTGAAAGCACTCGCCTCAGCTCTGCGACACTCAAAACATGGTCGGTGACCAGCAGCAAACGAGGTGGCTTCATCCAGAAAAAACAACTCGGTATATTGGCCAGGAGCCATCACCGGCCGCTTCCTATCTTTAAATTCCAATACGCAGGTTATCCAGGCAGTGAGCTTAAAAAGACGTCCAATCTCCTGCTTTTCATTGTGTAGTAATCCTCTATTTCCCATTAATCTACCCCTCGCAGGAGATTTAATAATGTTGCCAAATGGATCAACTCTGTTTTGTAACATGCCTGACAATTATTAATACCCTTGTAATTTAGCAAATATCATTTTTAAAATGGCTCAATAAAGTTCATTACAGTTTACTAAATTGTGCGCAATATTAGGCGCTAAAATCTATTGCTAGGTCCTATAGAATAAAACAATAAACAATTGCATTTAGAAAAATGGAAGCAAAAATTGTGATTATACCTGGGTTAGGTGGTTCTGGAGATGACCATTGGCAAAGCTTTTGGTCCAGGAGCTTTGACAAGGTTATAAGGCTTGAGCAGGAAAATTGGGATGAACCTGAATTGGGCAAATGGCTAGAGAAACTAAATGAGGCTGTCGAAAAATTAGATTATCCGGTTATTTTAGTTGCCCATAGTCTTGCAGTTTCACTAGTGCTTCATTGGGCTGCCAGATATGACCAATCTAATATCAAAGGAGCATTGCTTGTAGCTCCTGCTGATGTTGATTCTCCTGAACACACCCCCGATGTTGTAAGAGGATTTGCACCAATGCCAACAATAAAGCTTGCTTTTCCATCAATAGTAGTGGCAAGCGTTAATGATCCTTACCTAGACTTAAACAGAGCCAAATATTTTGCAGAAAAGTGGGGCAGCGAATTCATAAATATCGGTGAGAAAGGCCATATTAATTCCGACTCAAAGCTAGGATTTTGGGAAGAAGGCCAATTGATTTTACAGAAATTGCTAAAGGGCTAATGACAATCATACTATCCTGGACAGTCGCGTAATCTTCGACAATTATGCGGTCGTCATCTCGAAAGAAGAGAGAGATCTCTTGAATAGCATGGACAAGAGATCTCTCCTATCGTCGAGATGACGACCGCTCTGGTTATTAAATTTTACAGATCAACCGATTAAAGTTTTTACATAATTTAAACTTTGAGCAATGCTCTTGTAAGGATCAATTTTAATAACATCCTGCTCAACAAAGAGATTTTCAAGTCCCGATAATTTAGCCTCGGCCAGAATACTTTTATAATCAATTCTGCCGGTCCCAACTTCAGTATAAACAGACTTGTCCGTTTTATCCATATCCTTTACATGCCACATCTTAAAACGCCCCGGATGCTCTTTAAATAAGGCCAAAGGATCATAGCCTGCATTAATAAGCCAAAAAATGTCCAGCTCAAAACTAACTAGGCCCGGATCAGTCTCTTTTAAAAGTACATCGTAGCCTGTAACTCCGTTACCCAAATCCTTGAACTCGAATGCATGATTGTGGTAACCAAGTTTAAGTTGTTGATCTTTACATAGTTCGCCTGCCCTGTTAAACTTTTGTGCCATTTGTTTATAGTCATCGATGGTACCAGATGTTCTGATATCTGTAGGCATCGCCGGAACCACAAAATATTGCTGGCCAACTACTGCAGCAGTTTCGATATGAGACTTCAATACATCTTCATTTCCATTAGGGGATAAATAAGCTGTTACATTATAATGTCCGCTTGGAGAACTCATTTGATTGGCCTCAAGTAAGGCACGAAATGCCTTTGCATCCAGTCCCCAGAAGCCTTCTGCCGCATATGGCCCAGGATAGCCATAATAAGTCTCAACCGTATTATAGCCAATTTTTGACACCTCCGAAATAACTGCTTTTACATCTTTTAAAAGCAAGTCTCTCAAAGTAAATAATTGCAGCCCAATTTTACGGGAGGCCAGCTGACTACCTGTATTACTTATTGCCGAGGCAATGGCTGATTCGCTCAACATTGCCGCCATAGCAGCCATGCCCAATTGCTGTAGAAAAACTCTTCTGTTGTTCATATAATTATAGATTAGAAATAAGATTGAAAAAAGGGCCGGACCATTAAGATCCGACCCAGGTATTAACTAGAAGGAATAAGCTAAAGAACCCCAAAAAGTACGTTGTAATAACGTTCTTCCGATAGACAAGGTGCCAGGTGCTATAGTAGAAAAATCACGGAACTGATCGCCTCTTACATCCCCTTCGGTAAGCACTCTTGCATTCAGCAGGTTGTCTGCCCAGAAACGGACATCAATTTGCTTGGTAATTTTGTAACCCGCACCGCCTCGCATAATAAGATAAGCAGGCAATTTATAACTGTCACTTGGCGAAGTAAATCTGCTTCCCACATAATTCCCTAAAACATAAAGACTGGCTTTTCCAAACTCATAGTTTAGAGAAAGCTCAGTATTTAATATTGGAACACGTTCCGTTCTTTTTCCTGTAAAGCTGTAAACCTTGTCTCCAAATTCGGCCATAACTGCACTATTAGATTTAGTAGAAGCATCATAGTCAGTATATTTAGAATCCTGAATTGTTCCGGTAAACCTCAACGTAAGTGGTTTAAATAACTTATAAGACACTTCATACTCCGCACTCCAGGTACGGGTAGATCCAAAAGCAATCAGCGCCTGTGTACCTGCTGCCGTCGTAGGAACATTTATAGTTAAAGAGGTATTTTTGATGGCAGAATAGCTTCCCGAAGCAAAAATAGCAAGGTCATTTTTAGCATACTTATAACCCAGTTCTGCCAGGTAAACCGGACGCTCCTTAATATTTGCCGGATTATAGGCTGTAGCATTGTAATCACCAATATTTGGCACATTGTAAGCTTTAGTTACTCGGGCAAACATACTTGATGTGGCACTGATTTTATAGTTTGCACCAACAGAAGCTGCCCAATTAGTTTTACTTTCGTTATAAGGAGTATAACCTGCTATTGTAGGCGTAGAGGCAGCTGTATAATTAGGTGTTCCATCTGCATTAAAAGCATAAAAAGGACGTTTACCTTCTACATGCTGATTGTCAACACGCACACCGATATCCAATCTGAATGTTTCGCTTATTTTTACTTCATCACTGGCATAAACCGATAGCGTTCTGGTATCACCAATAATTGTGGTTTTAGTTTGCGGAGTTCTTTCAGCATCTGCAGGATTTAGCAACAGAAGGCTTGGGTGTTCTTTAAATTCAGAGTAAGACCTGAAAGTATAACGCAAGTCGTCCCTGTTGTATTGATGGATCCCGCCACCAAGCGCAAAACTATGGTTTTTAACCGTTTTCTTAAAGTCAAGGTAATTGATCACCTGTACATCCTTGTTCATTTGTCCACCCACAGAAGTAGTAATTACCTGATCTCCGGAATTGAACGCTGCAGGACTGCCATCAGGATAAAAATAAGGAGTTGCAGCACTGCGTGCTTTTATGCCCGCAGGTATAGAGAATGAACTGTTTGTAGCCGTTTTCTGATAACGGAAATTGTTAACAATTTGCCATCCATTGTCGGTCAGATAATTAAACTGAAAACCTCCAGAGCCCAGTTTGGTATGCATTCCATCGCTCAGATCAAAATTAAACGAACCCGCATTTGGATCAGTATAGCTCCATGCTGTCTGGATTGGGGTAATAGATTGGGTAACCATATCGTACGACCCATATTTTGTTGGTTTTCCAGTGCCATCATAAGGATAATAGCTGGTCAACATCCATTGTACTTTATCATTCAGGTATTTTCCAAAAACACGAACAAATCCTTTATTGTTATTGAAACTAAAGGTCATATTACCCTTAACCTGTCCACCTGCATTGGCAGGAGAAAAGCCTGGATCTACCACACCGTTGTCTGTACGGTAAAATCCTCCGATATTGAATTTTATATGATCACTTAGCTTACCTCCTGTATTGGCATCGGCACGGTACAATCCTTGCGACATACCTGTTGTAAACTTAAACTGCCCGTAAGCTTTCTCTGCTCCGGCATAACTGATATTATTTACCACTGCGCCTGGAGTATTTGCCTGTATAATAGACGCATTCCCTCCTCTTATTGCCTCTACATTCTGAATGGTTAAGTCAGTTTTATAATACTGATCAATTGAAGGGTTAGAGTTAAAACCTGTAGGCAGCAATGGTAGCCCGTCTTCCTGTATCCCAAGGAAAATATATCCTCCTTGCTGAGGAAATCCGCGTACCCACACGTTTCCAGGACCATCTCCTCCGGTACTTTCAACTGTCAGACCCGGGATGGCTTTTAATAGATCAATACTGTTTAGCGGGGCTCTGTTGTTGATGTCTTTGTTGCTAATAGAAGTAATAGCCACACTTGACTCCAATTTTTTCTTAGGATTACCCCCACCGGTAACCACTACCCCGTCCAGCTGCAGCTGATCTTCGGAAAGAGATACGTTTACCGGCTTGCTGATTTCTGTACTCGTAATACTCACATCTTTGGTGATATAACCGATATAGGTAAAGGTGATCACATAGTTATCTGCATTAGGTAATTTCAACGAAAAACGACCATCCTGATCAGTAAGTGTACCCACAGTTGTTCCTTTAACCAACACGCTTACCCCCGGAAGACCATTTCCCTTACCATCGGATACAACACCAGAAACCACTCCATCTGCAGCCGCCTTACTTACAATTTGCAGCTCAGGTTCGCTTTCAGCAAAAAGCAGGATCCTGTCGCTGATCAGCTTATAATTCACATGATATGGACTTAACAGCCGGTCTAAAAAGCTACCTAATCTTTCTTTATCGGCACTAACCGACGTTTTTTTATTGGATTTGATTGATTTTGTGCTGTATACAAATTTAACATTGGTTAGTAACTCAATTTGTTCTATGATGGATTTAAAATTCTGTTCGTTGGCCTTTAAAGACACGCGTTTATCCAATACTCCCTGTGCTTCAGAGTTTTTGGCTGATACCGTGCAGGTTAATAAAGTAATGGCTATTATTTGGTATATCGAAAATTTCATTGCATAAATTGCTATAGAAATAAATGACTTTTGTTTCATAACTTTGGTTATTGTTCATTAATAAATCGGATTAACTGGACATAGCAATACCATTATACATTTTTCAATGTATTTTAAATCGACCGGCAATGGCCCACATTGCCGGTCTTTTTATGAGGTATTAAATCAAAACTGGTATTGGAATTTGCTTAAGGAGAGTCTTTGGTAAAACTTTTTTTCATAATGGTTTAATTTAAGTTTGGTTATTTGGTTAATTGCAATTATTCGCTGTAATGGATATTTCGGTTCCTTTAACGGTATAAGAAGCTGAAATGGATTGGCAAATTAAATCCAATTGCTCGTACAGTCCCTTATTGTTAATGTCGCCGGTAAAGGCACATTTACTCGTTTCCGGATCTTTAAGATTTATAGTGATCCCGTAAACTTTTGAAAGCAGTTCAAAAATCTCTTCTAAGCTCGTTTCAGAGAA
>NZ_CAMLHF010000157.1 GCF_946479715.1 uncultured Pedobacter sp.
GTTTGTTATGCCTCAGGTGCTAACACTACATGAGTATCCGGAAAGCTAAAAGTTTCTGTAGGTGATTTCTGATTGTTATAAACAATATAGGTTTTATCGAAATCTGTGAATTGCTTATCATAACCCCACTCATAGGCAACATAAAGCAATAGAATCATGCAACTGGCCAGTCCTATACCCAGGCCACCAATATTTATAAGTGTAAACCCCTTATTTTTCCAAAGGTTCCGTAATGCAATTTTTAAATTCAGTTTAAACATTTTAGAGTTGGTTTAGGTTATTCGTATTTTAATGCATCTACAGGATTGGCTTTTGCAGCTTTATAAGCCTGAAAACTTACGGTTAAAAAAGCGATTATGCTTGTGCCAAATATTGCTACGGCTATTATCCACCACGAAATTGGGGTGCGGAATTCAAAATGCCCCAACCATTTTTTCATTAAATAATAAGCAACGGGTACACCAATTATAATTGCTACCAAAATCATTTTCATAAACGATACGGAAAGCAGTTGCATAATACTGGCTACCGAAGCACCTAAAACTTTACGTACACCAAATTCTTTAGTGCGCTGTTCTGCACTATATGCTGCCAGACCAAATAATCCTAAGCAGGATATAAATATGGCCAGTCCACCAAATAGATTTGATAAAATACCGAGAACTTTCTCTCCCTGTAGCTTTTTGGCATAAAGATCATTAACAAACTTCAAATCAACCGGATAAGCTGGATTTATTGTTTTGGTTATCTGCGTTATCAACTCAACATTTTTGGTTAAACTATTATCTGGGTTAAGACGCATGGTAATCTGACCACCCCATCCCTGACTAAAAGCAACTACCATTGGTCGGTCAGTATAATATGGAGAGCCCCAAATGAAATCTTTGAATACTCCAACTACAGTGAAATCATTTCCATGGTATTTTACAGGTGTACCAATTGGGTTTTTAAGTCCCATCAATTTCACTGCAGTACTGCTCAACATTAGCGCTGCAGTATCTGAAGCAAATGATTTGGAGAAATCACGTCCGGAAACCAGTTGTATTCCATTTGTTTTGGTAAAGTCGTAGGTAGTAGCAATTTGATTAAAAATTACATCCTTATCTGCCTTGGTCATTCCAGGCCATTCGAAATTCCAAAAACTAGAACCACTGTTGGATAAACTTCCTGATGATTGACATAAGGCTGTAACTGCGCCTGATTTTAATAGCTCTGTTTTAAAAAGATCAAACTTCTTTCCCAGTTCACCTTCCTGAGGCATCTCGGCCAAAAGGTTAAGGTCATAACCTACCGGTCTGTCTTTGATAAATTGGACCTGCTTATAAATAACCAGGGTAGCAATAATGAGGATAATTGCAAAACTAAACTGACCAATAACCAGTACCTGCCTTAAACTAACAGGAATAGCTTTTGTTCTTGTAATTTTTCTTTTTAGGGTTTGTATAGGATTAAAAGAAGAAAGATATAAAGCAGGATAACTTCCAGATAATAATCCTGTTAACAGGATTATGGTTGTAATACCAACCCAATAGCCGGTACTGTAATAATCAATACTAAGTTTTATATTAAGCAGGTTATTAAATGTTGGGAGTAAGATTTCGACCAAGACAATGGCCACCAAGACACTCATAACAGTTAGTAAAATAGATTCTGTTAAGAATTGAGAAATTAAGGAAGCCCTGCTTGCACCTATTGTTTTTTTAATGCCTACTTCTTTTGCCCTTCTTTCGGATTTGGCTGTTGCCATATTCATAAAGTTAATACAGGCAATAAACAGGATACCTAACGCCAAGGCAACAAATAAGTAAATGCGTTCAATATCACCACCCACACTTTTCCCATTCTCAAATTTCCCGAACAAATGTCTATCGGATAGCTTAAATATAAAGGATTCATCGGTTGAATTGCCACTGTTCTTTTTTATAATTCCTTTCATCTTTGAATTTATCAAAGGAATCTTTGCCTTTTCATTTACGCGAACTACAGTTTGCCAGTTGTAATTGCCCCAGTCGGGTCTTTTTACCCAATCAGATAATGCCTCAAATAAAGACCATGGCATCAAAAAGTCGAACGTATTTGTGCTATTGGCAGGCAAATCCTTAATAATACCTGTAACTGTTAAATCTGCCTCGTTGTTATAACGTACAGATTTATTAAGTGCATCGCCATCCTTAAACAACAACTTTGCCATCCCTTCGGTTAAAACCACCGATTTAGGTGTATTTAAAGCAGTAAGTGGATTGCCTGCTACAAATTCATAATTAAATATTTTAAGAACATCCGGATCAGCATATTTAGATTCTTTTTTAAAGCTGTTTTCACCATTAGCTATTAACTGCTGGCCATTATTACTGATACGGCTAATCGCCTCAACATCGGGAATTTCTTGTTTTATAACCTGGGCTATTGCATTACTTGTTAGATCTACAGTTCCTTTGATGTTACCTTTAGCATCTACAAAATTGGTCATCACCTGATAAACATTTTCCGAGCGCTTAAATTGCTTATCAAAACTCCATTCATAGGATACATATAGCAGCAGCAAAAGGCATGATGCAAGTCCTATTGCTAAACCAATAACATTAATTATTGATGAAGTTTTATGCTTCCACAGATTTCTTAAAGCTATTTTTAAATTGAGTTTGAACATTTTGTGTTATTTAAGGTTATTCATATTTTAATGCATCAGCAGGATTTGTTTTCACTGCCTTTCTTGCCTGAATACTCACCGTAAGTACAGTAAGAACCGTGGATAATAATGCTGCAATAAAGAAGGGAAAAAGAGGAATATCTATTCTATAGGCAAAGGTTTCTAACCATTTCTTTGCCAATACATAAGCCAGGGGCCAGGCTATAAGATTAGCAACCAATACTATTCCAATGAAAAAGGTATTTAGCATTTTAAACATCTGAAAATCTGTAGCGCCAAGTATTTTTCTGATAGATATTTCCTTAATTCTATTGTTGGTTGTAAATGCAGAGAATGCAAAGAGTCCCAATACTGCAATAAATATGGTTAGCATTGCTGCAAAGAAAAATACCGACTGAAGTTGCTCCTGTTTTTTAAATAGCTTACCATACAACTCATCCAAAAATTCATACCTAAAATCCTCACCATCAAGTGTATTAATATCAGACCATTGCGACTTAAGTGCTGCAAGCGCAGAAGTCATACTACTTTGGTCGATATTTACCATTATCTTTACTTTCTTGTCATTACATGGATTCTTTATCGCATATATCGTTGGCGCTACAGCTGCTTCAAAACCCTGAGCTTTAAAGTCCTTTACAACACCAACTATTTTATAATCCATATTGCAACCTCTAATTACCTTACCTACAGGATTAGTTACTCCGTAACGTGCCACTGCAGTTTCATTCAGAACTGCTGAAACGGCTGTATCAGCAATAAAATCTCTGGAAAAAAAGCGCCCGCTTTTTAACTTAATACCCAGCGTTTCAAAGTAATCAAAGTTCACATCCAGAAAGTCCATTGATAATTCCTTACTTTCTAATTTGTAATTATTTGTGCCGGGTTTAGATCCATCAGGTATGTCTGAAGCTACAGTTACGTTGTTCACTCCAGGTATTTTCATTATTTTGTTTCTTGCACTTTCAAAATCTTTAGGCTTATTGTAAAACTGGATATTTTTAACAAAAACCACTTGTGATGGTTTAAACCCTTTATCCTCTGCCTGCATATATTTTAGCTGATTGTTTACAATCAGCAAACCAGCAATAAAGATGATGGCGATTACAAACTGACCTGCCAAAAGAGAGTTCCGCAACCAAAGTGTTTTGTAACTGGTTTGCATATTGCCCTTTAAAACTGATGCTGGTTTATAACCGGAAAGTACCAGTGCCGGATAAATACCAGAGATAACTGTAACCCCTAATAAGATCAATATAAGTTGACCAAAAAGAGTTGTATTTCCATGCCATATAGACAATGGAATACCAAATAAATTATTAAACAAAGGGAGCAGCATTTCAGCTATAATAAGCCCTAATATTAAAGCTAGCAAACATTGCATAAATATCTCTGTAAGGAACTGAAACGTAAGGTTAAAGCGATAGGCCCCCAACACCTTCTTTACCCCAACTTCTTTTGCCCGTTTGGTTGCCTGAGCAATGGTAAGGTTTGTAAAGTTGATGCAAGCTATAATGATAATTAGGACACCTAAGCCAAAAAGCGCTACTACAATCTTATAATTAGTATCATTGCCCGCCATTGGCTTTAAATGCAGGTTCTTTAAAGGATCAAGAAAGATAACAGAACGCCCTGCAATTCTACGGTCGTTTGCAGCCATACCTCCCTTAATAAGTTCTGCCTTAAAAAGGTGATCTATTTTTTTCTGGAGTGCTTCGATATTTGCTCCATCTTTAACCTGTATAAAGGTTCTAAAATTATTTGTGCCGTAATCCTTATTGTCAAAACCTATATCCTTTGAAAGCGATACAATATCAAACTTTATATTAGAATGCTCATCTGTCCTTTCAATTGTGCCAAATAATTTAACGGGCTGTGCATCTTTTTTTGGCCCAAGGCCAACCATTATGGGAAATACTACTTTCTGGTTTGGAAACAGCTCTTTAATAAATAATTTAGGCACATATGGCTGCAATCCGGGATCGTTTTCATCAACTGACTTTGCATCCGGCCAAATGTTAAGCATTCTAGCAACTTTAAAATCCATCAACAAAGCTTTGGTTGAATAAACCCTGCCCTTTTCTGTATTGATTGGAAATTCAAACCACGTAGGACTCATCTTTCCGGCTACCTCAACTTCAGGAAAATTATCCTGAATTAATTTGGCCAGCGGTGCGGGTGTATATTCAGTCTTAAAATCGGGCAAGCTTCTTCCAACCTGGTAAATTCTGTCGTAGTTGGGTACTTCCTTATCATAGCTGGTTTCATAAGTAACATACAGGATTATTAATATAAAGGCAGCCAAAGCAATGGCAAGTCCACCGATATTAATTGCTGTATAAACCTTGTTTTTCCAAAGGTTACGCAGGGCTATTTTGAGGTTGAGTTTAAACATGCTGATTATTCGTATTTAAGTGCGTCAATAGTGTTTGCCACTGCGGCCTTATATGATCTTAAACTCACAGTAATTAGGGTAATCAGCATGGAAATACTCATGGCCAGCACAAAAGGCCAGATACTTAGGTCCATTCTGTATGCAAAGCTCGATAACCATTTCGATACAAAAAGATAGGCTAATGGCCAGGCCACCAGATTTGCGATAAAAACCATAAGCAAAAATGAGCCGTTCAGCATCTTAACCAAATCTAATGTTGATGCTCCCAAGACCTTACGGATGGCAACTTCTTTAGTACGCTGACTTGCCACAAAAGAAATCAATCCGAATAAGCCAATGAAAGAAATGAAAATGATTACCCCGGCAAAGCCCTTAAACAGAACTCCCATGATCTGTTCGTTTTGATAAAAACCATTGATATCCTTATCAAGAAAAACAGCAAAATAGATGCCTTGAGGGAAGGAGCTATTCCAAAGGCTTTCTATCTGTCTGCTCACCTGCATCAGTTGTCTGCTATCCATCTTAATAGCTACCTGATTGTAATTAATCCCCCGCGGATAGATCAAAAGTGGCGATATGGCTTCTTTTAAAGAGTGATCATTGAAATCTTTAACTACACCAATAATTGGTGCTGTTTTATTATTTTGTGTAATGACCTTACCCAGTGCATCCTGTGGGTCTTTTAGATTGATCTTCTTTACAAAGGTTTCATTAACTACGTAACCACTCAGGGTATCACTTCTAGTGTATTGTTTACCTGCAATTATTTTGAGATCAAAAAGACTAAAGTAATGCTCATCGCCATGCGAAAGCCTTACTTCAAAATCCTTATTTTCAGTCCCATTTATTGAAAAACTGGTGGTATTATTTCTACCTGACATTGGTGCCTGTGTACAAAAACTCAGGGACTTTACACCGGGAATTGCAAGCAATTTCTCTTTAAAAGTATTTCTTTGAACCCTACCCAGACTGTCATTTGGAATGTTAACCATCAACACAGCATCAGGGTTAAAGCCCAAAGGTTTACTGCGTACATATTCCATCTGCTTAATTATAACCAGCGTACTAATAATTAACACAATGGCAATTGAAAACTGTACCACTACAAGAATCTTACGCAAGCTTAATCCACCACTATTTGCGGAGATCTTATTTTTGATAGCCAGAGCCGGGCTAAACCCAGACATCACCATGGCAGGATAAAACCCAGCCAGGAAACTTACAGCAATCACTAAAATAGCAAGGAATAAAAACATTACAGGATGAGCAATAAGACTGAAAGCTGATTTTATGTGCAACAGATTCTGCACCCCAGGAATCACCAATTCCACAAATACACAGGCAATAAGCAAAGCGATCAGCGTAATGGCAAAAGTTTCGGTTAAAAACTGCATAACCAATTGATTACGTTTGCTGCCCATTACTTTGCGTACACCAACTTCTTTTGAGCGGTTTATCGCCTGTGCGGTAGCAAGGTTTATAAAATTGATACAAGCGGTGATAATCAGGAACAAGCCTATGATACCCAAACCATAAAGTTCTTTTTTGGTAATTCCATCTCCCGCAAAACTACCATAGAGTTCATTAAAATGAATGTCTCTTAATGCCTGAAAGCTTGTTCTCTGATTGCCGGAAATATTATCTCTTTTATAGTATT
This sequence comes from uncultured Pedobacter sp., assembly GCF_946479715.1. The sequence continues at coordinate 6,703 of NZ_CAMLHF010000157.1, forward strand.
TATTATTAAAAGCTTCAAGAGAAGCGGCCAGATCATTGACACCTAACCCCTCTCTAAACAGCACATAACACTCTTTTCCTGAATCTACAGAACTCCAGTCCTTATTATTTTTATCGTAATAGGTTTCATAACTAATTACAATTTTTAGGGGGAAACTGCTATTTTCAGGAAAGTCCTTAAATACTCCCACCACCTTCAATGGAATAGAATGATGTAAAAAAACTTGCTTACCTACGGCTTTATTGGCTTCGCCAAAAAATCTTTGAGCAGTACTTTCAGAAAGCACCACGGTATTCGGTTCAATTAATCCTTTTGCAGCATCTGCATTTAGCCACTTGGTGTCAAAGATTTCGAAGAAATCTGGCTGGGCATAATGGAGCTGCTCATCTACCTTCATCACCTCTTTTCCTTGCTGATCTTTTACTTCTATAATCCCCCAGTCACGAAAAATCGACGCTACTTTTTCGAGCCCAGCAATCTCTTCTCTTGCTGCTGCTGCATGTGGAGCTGATACGCCTTGAGAATAATCGTCAAAACTGTTGTACTTCCAGGTCGTAACGAACCTGTAGATACGGTCCTCATGTTTATACCCTTCATCAAAACTCAACTGATATCGGATAAACATAAAAATAAGGATACAACTGGCCATCCCAATTGAAAGACCAAGCACATTTATAAAAGTATATCCCTTGTTCTTCCAGAGGTTCCGCAGTGCTATTTTAAGATTCAGTTTAAACATAGTAGCCTAGTTGTTAAAGTGATTAAATTAAATCAACTCTTCTGTACGCCCTTTATTTATTTTTTCAGAAATAACATGTCCATCCTTTAAGTTGATGATCCTGTTAGAGAAACTGGCATCATGTGAAGAGTGTGTTACCATTACAATGGTAGTTCCTGTTTCGTTCAGTTCACACAATAACTCCATTACCTCATTACCATGAGAGCTATCCAAATTACCTGTAGGCTCATCGGCAAGTACCAGTTTAGGTTTGGTTACCAATGCTCTGGCAACAGCAACACGCTGTTGCTGTCCTCCAGAGAGTTGTTGTGGGAAGTGTCCGCTTCGGTTTACGATGTTCATCCGTTCTATAATCTCATTTACAAGGCGCTTGCGTTCGCCCGCAGCAACTTTATTATAGATCAGCGGCAGTTCAATGTTTTCAAAAACTGTCAGTTCATCAATCAGGTTAAAGTTCTGGAATACGAATCCCATATTACGTTTTCTGAAGTTAGAGCGTTCTCTGTCGTTCAGTTTCAAAAGCTCAGTATCAATAAATTTATAACTACCACTTTCTGGTTTATCCAACAAACCCATTACATTTAATAAGGTAGACTTTCCGCAACCGGAAGGCCCCATTATAGAAACAAACTCTCCTTCTTTTACATGAAGATTAATACCATTTAAGGCAGTTGTTTCTATTTCTTCAGTTTTGTAAACTTTTTCCAGATTCTCAATTTTTATCATGGTTATATTTTTATGGTGTTAATCTATTTTATCTATGCTATTTTTTCATTTTAGTAATAGAAAAGTTTCTCTGCTCCTCGCACAGATCCAGAGAAGGTCTTTTCTATTTAACTAACTAAAACTAAACTAATTTCTATTTACTAACTTCAATTATATCATATTGATTGAACTGATCATAAGATGAAGTAATTACTTCCTCATTTTTTTGTAAACCTTCCAGTACTTCATAATACAGATGGTTTTTACGTCCAATCTTTATATTTCTTTTTGTTGCTTTCCCGTCTTTAATTACAAATGCCCATGACCCACCAGTGCTTTGAAAAAACTGTCCTTGTGCAAGAAGTAACGATTTACTATTGTCAGACAAGGTTAGTTTTACTTGCAACGACAAACCTCTTCTTAAGCCATCCGGCGATGCACCATCAAATGTTAATTCTATCTGGAACTGACCGGCAGTTACCTCAGGGATTACCTTTTTTACCGTTAAACGATACGTTTTACCGTTAAATTCACAGTTTGCAGATTGACCTTCTTTTACCCTGTTAATGTAATATTCATCAACACCGGCCTGTAATTTATAACCTTGTAACACATCAATTTTACCAAGCATTTCATTAGCATTATATGATTTACCTGTTACCGGATCATATGATGATAAGCGACCGGCAACGGGAGCTTTAATGGTCATATTTTCAATATTCTGCCTAATGGTTTCTAAACTTTCGTTCATTCTGCTTATAGAGAAATCAATTTGTTGCAATTGCATCGTACGACTCTGGTTCTCTTGCTTTACAGCTTCTCTCAGGATTTTTTTACGGCCTTGATAATACTCGTAATCCTGACTTGATATATTAAACTCCTGCAAAGTGATCACCTTTTTTGAAAACAATACACTGTCTATTTTATACTTACGGCTTGCTGTTCTCAAACTATTCTCAATTTCCATCATATCCTGGCTCATCACCCTTTGGTTCTGTTCAAGGTCTAACCTAAGCTTGCGCAGCTGATTGATCTGTTCAATTATGCTGGTTTCACTGGAAGTATAATTAGATAAAGCATTAGGATTTGTTATTCTTAAAAGAGGGGTTCCTTTTACTACACTGGCTCCATTTTCAGTAAAGATTTCTGCAACGGTACCACCTTCAGGAGAACTAACAATTACTGAAGTTAAGGGAACAACACTGGTATTTAATAAAACTACATCTTCAAAATCTCCATAAAGTACTTTATTGATGGTGATTTTATCGGGATCGGCATTGTAAACTTTGTTTAAAGACAAACTGTAACCATATGCAACAAGACCCACAAAGATCACTCCTCCTACAAGCATAAGGATTGTTTTCTTATTAAATCTTTTTTTCTCTATTTTCTTATCCATTTTATTTTCTACGCTTAACACTTACCGCTCAGCCAAGTATATGCCAACTGCTCAAATAATTTTTACATACCTGTAAATCAATCAATTAAATATAACACAAAACAAAACATGTTCAAAATCGGACACTCGATGTACATCATCGAACACTTTTACTATTTTTGGTTAACAAATTTTTATTACAATGATAGATGCAACCGTTTTAGTCATTGATGATGATGATGATATCCTTTTAAGTGCAAGATTATTTTTAAAGCAGCATTTTAATCAGGTAATCACTTGTAAATCACCAAAAGAAATTAATGTATTACTAAGCCGTAATGAGGTAGATATTATTCTGCTTGATATGAACTATCAAAAGGGAGCAAGTGATGGACGAGAAGGAATTTACTGGCTGGAACATATTCTTTCCATAGATAAAGACTATGTAGTAATATTAATGACAGCCTATGGCAATGTTGAACTTGCTGTACAAGCCATAAAAAAAGGCGCCACAGACTTCATATTAAAGCCATGGGAAAACGAAAAGCTGTTTGCCACACTATCTGCCGCTTCAAGATTAAGGCAGTCTAACAAAAAAGTAAAGAAGCTCGAAAGAATTCATTCTTCTTTGCAAAAGGACATCAACAGGCAATTTGAAAATATTGTAGGAAATTCAGAACCTATAAAGCATTTACAAAACACGCTTGTAAAAGTAGCGCCTACAGATGCCAACGTATTGATTCTGGGCGAGAATGGCACAGGTAAGCAAGTATTTGCTTACGAATTACATAAACTCTCGCACAGAAAGAACCAGATATTTATGCATGTAGATCTTGGTTCTTTGAATGAAAATCTGTTCGAAAGTGAATTATTTGGCTATGCCAAAGGTGCCTTTACTGATGCAAAAGACGACAAGCCAGGAAGATTTGAAATGGCCGAGGGTGGAACAATATTTCTGGATGAGATTGGCAACCTATCCTTGCCATTGCAGGCAAAGCTGCTAAGCGTAATTCAGAACCGTACGGTTAACCGTTTGGGCGAAAGTAAGGAACGTAAAATCAACGTGCGTCTGATCACGGCAACCAATATGCCACTTAATGAGATGGTATCAAAAGGTACATTCCGTCAGGATTTACTTTTCAGGATAAATACAGTTGAACTGCTTTTACCAGGATTAGCACAACGTGGAGATGATATTCTGCTACTAGCAGGACATTTCCTAAATACTTTTAGTACCAAATACCATAAAAGCATTCTGGATTTCGAAGCCAAGGCTGAAGCTATGTTATTAAGTTACCACTGGCCAGGCAACGTTCGTGAGTTGCAACATGTAGTTGAGCGAGCTGTAATCATGTCCGACAGCCTTAAAATTGGGGTAAATGACCTGCAGCTTAGTCCACAGAAATTTGGCAGCAACACGCCTATCCAATCGGATATGGGATTGGAAGAAATGGAAAAACTAATGGTTCAAAAGGCAATAGATAAGCACAAAGGAAACATATCAAGAGCCGCAGCAGACCTTGGGCTAACGCGTGCAGCACTTTACAGGCGCATAGAAAAATTCGATTTATAATGTTTTACAACCGTTTTACCTTCCGTTTAATAAGTCGCCTGCTGATCATCAATACACTGGCCGTTCTGTTATTTTTTCTTATCAAAAAAACGGAACTATGGTTTACCATAATAGGTTTAAGCATTATACTGATTGGCACAATGCTAAGCCTTTACTATTACATTAACCAGATCAGAGATGATATCAACAGGTTTATTCTGGCAGTAAAAACGCGCGACAATACCTTAAATTTCAAAAACAAAGCAACCAGAGGTAGTTTTCCGGAATTGTATGAATCATTTAACGATATTATACAGGTTCAAAAGGATATACAGTTAGAAAAAGATTCTATGTTTCAGCTCATAAAAACTATCCTGGAACAGGTCCCTGTAGGTGTGATTGTGATAAAAGATGAAAGAGAAGACACCAAACATGAAGAAATTGTATTCTTTAATCAGGCGGCTGCCCAATTATTAAATGTACCTGCATATAAATACTGGCATAGGCTAAGACAACATATTCCCCAATTTGCCACCGAGATAGAATCTATTGGCAAAGGAGGTAAACGGTTTATGGAACTTAAAATACAAGATAAACTAATCCAGTTATCTACAGAAGTAATCCCATTAAACCTTTATAATACAGACTACACCATCATATCCTTCCAAAACATTAAGGACGAGATTGAGCAAAAAGAATCAGAAGCATGGAACAGACTCATTGGGGTTATCTCGCATGAAATACTGAATTCCATTACCCCTATCAGTTCTCTCTCTAACACGGTAGATGGTATGATTGCTGATAAGCAGAGCTTAAATTTTGAAGAACTGGAAGACTTAAAACCTGCAATAAAAACCATAAGGAGAAGATCGGAGGGTTTGCTGGACTTTGTAAAAGATTACCGTTTAATAGCCGAGCTGCCCACACCAGACTTACATAACCACACCATTGGCGAAATCTTGCAGCATATTAAAGTGTTGATGCAGCCCTTTGCCAGTGGCCGGAATATTATTCTTAAAGTAGAACAAACATCCTCAAAAATCAGTATAAACATAGACTTAAAATTGGTAGAGCAAGCATTGATCAACCTGGTTACCAACAGCATTTATGCACTTGAGGGTACAATAGATCATCCTGTTATTGAAATTAGCTACAGGCTTGATCAAAATAAGCTATATTTTGAGGTTAGTGACAACGGTAAAGGTATTGAGCCAGAGCTATTGGAAAAGATATTTGTGCCCTTCTTTACCACCAGAAAAAATGGTTCGGGTATTGGCTTAACCATTACCCGAAACATTATGAAAATGCACCAGGGAAGCTTGGAAGTAACCTCAGTTCCTTTAGAAAGAACTACTTTTTCTCTGGTGTTTAAATATCAGTAATTAAATTACGGTTCCATCTGGTATAATAGCGCCTTTTTTTACTACTACAATACCATCCTTAACTGTGTAAAGCGCATGATCGCCATCCGGCAAATGTGCACCGCCAATAATCGTCACATTGTCGCCTATCCTGCTGTTTTTATCAATTATTGCGTTTACAATTTTACAGTTGTCGCCAATGCCTATCAGTGGCTTAGTTCCTTTTTCTTTCTCTATTTCTATCAGAGTCTGATACTTGTCGCTGCCCATTATGTAACAGCTTTCTATATGGGTACCCACCCCAATTCTTGATCTGATACCAATTACAGCATGTTTGATACATTTAGCCTGTAAAATACAGCCTTCGGCAATAATGGTTTTATCTAAGGTTGTTCCTAATATTTTTGACGGCGGCAACATACGAGCACGCGTAAAAATACTATGGCTGCTGTCAAATAAATTGAATTTAGGAATATCGTCAGTTAAACCTAGGTTAGCTTCAAAGAACGAAGATATATTACCTATATCAGTCCAGTAGCCATCGTATTGATAGCTTAACACGTCATATTCAGTAAGCATTCTTGGAATGATCTCTTTTCCGAAATCTTTCTCGTCTTCATTTTCCGCAAAAATCTTAATTAAGAGATCCTTATTGAAAATATAAATCCCCATAGAAGCCAGATAGTCTCGTCCTTCGGCATGCATCTCTGGACCGGTATCAGAAATCCAGTCCCCTAAATTCGTTTTAGGTTTTTCAATAAATGAAGTGATGATATTTTGTTCATTTGCCTTAAGAATCCCGAAATCAGGAGCGTCTTTAGCGTTTACAGGTATGGTTGCAAGCGTAACCTGCACCCCACTATCTATGTGTGCCTGAACCATCTCTTTAAAGTCCATCTGATACAACTGATCTCCAGATAAGATAAGTACATATTCAAAGTCGTGGTTCAACAAGTGATGCATCGTTTGTCTTACCGCATCAGCAGTTCCCTGAAACCAGGTCGGATTCTCGGGCGTTTGCTCAGCTGCCAGAATATCAACAAAGGCCAGACTAAAGTGGCTAAAGTGGTAAGTATTTTTAATGTG
>NZ_CAMLHF010000158.1 GCF_946479715.1 uncultured Pedobacter sp.
AATCAATCCATAATTTTTTTGCAGTAAACACAAACCGGCAATGTCGCCATCTTTCATGTTGGATACATCAAGTGACGTATTGCATGAACTAACGGGGCCGATGGTACGCTGTGTTAACGTATTTCTTGCAAGCAGGAATGAAGTATCAATACGTCCTGTCTTTAATCGCAAATAGCCTTTTCTTTCATTAACAGACCAAAGCTTGTTGACAGGATTATGATTCCATTGCCATACCAGGGGTAATGGACGTTCACCACTCTTGCGATTAAATTCGTCAGACGCAACAATGCCTGGGAGCAGGCCTTTACTTGCAGGAAGATTTAATCTTTCAGGAACTTTACCATCAATACCCAGTACAGGCCAGCCATCTTCCCATCTTACAGGAAGGAGGTAGGGAATACGGCCAACAGAACCAAAATCACGGAAAAGATAAGCATACCAATTACCCTTTGGATCATCAATCAATCCACCCTGCGCTACACCTAAATCCTGAAAACCAACTCTGCCTTCCCATGGCCCGGTGATATTATCCGCACGATGGATAACCACCGTGCGCATGCCGCCACGAGGCCAGGTAATGTTGAACAAATAATATTTGCCACTTACTTTGAATAGCTGCGAGCCTTCGCCTAAGCCGCTATTACCAACTGTCTGACTGGGCAAGCTGGAATTTTCAATGATCACCTGGTTTACTCCTCCCTGCTTTAAACCCGATAAATCTTCTTTTAACTCAACCAGAGTTAGTCTCCTGTTGCCATAAATCATGTATGTTTTTCCATCATCGTCAAAAAATAAGGAATGGTCATGCAAGACGGGGCGGAATGAAATTTCTTTCCAGGGACCTTTCTCAATATTCTTTGTTGTATAAATATGTGTTCTGCCGCTCGTTGATGCAAAGGTGGTTACATAATACGTGCCTTTGTAATAACGAATGCTGCTTGCCCAGGAACCCTGGCCATAGGCAGATTTTCCCTTTTCAAGATTCATTTCATTATTATTAACTAAAGTGTCGCAGGCATAGCTGACCAGCGTCCAGTTGACCAGATCCTTCGATTTCATAATCGGCACACCCGGACTCATATGCATTGTAGTACTGCTCATGTAGTACGTATCTCCTACACGAATCATAGCCATATCCGGAACGTCGGCAAATATGATCGGGTTGTGTGCATTCTGTGTCTGCGCAGACTTTCTAAAAGAAACAACAGTGATTATGACTAATAACGTTTGTGTGAAGAATTTTTTCATTAACCTACTTGTTGGGATGTACCTTGTAAATAAATTTTTTTATAAAGCAAACTGGTTAAAAGCCGTCCGTTCTAAACGGTGAGGCCGGTAGTCCTTCTTTGTTATGTAAGTTAGGATAAGGTGGGCTATCGGCCCAGGCATATCTCACATACATAGGATTAGGGAGCTCATCATTCCATACCATCACTTTATCGCCTTCAATTTTGGCTTTGGCCTGAACAAAGACTTTATCAGCACCAGCAATGGCAAATTCTTTTAACTCTTCTCCGTCATTAGTAATCAAACCGCTTCCCACATTTGTAAATGAAATAACGATTTTATTTCCATCAACAGAAGCTGATTGATAAAGCGGGCCTGAGTAAACCAAATTTTCTCCGTAAGCAACTTTTTGTGCTACTAAAGCTAACCTGTCTCCCACATCTTTTTTATTCCAGGGATGAATATCGTTCCATTCACCAATATCTATCGTAACAGCCATACCTGTATTTGGAAGCGATAGCGCCTTAAACTGGGATTCACGAAAAAGGGCCCAACTGCTTTCGGTTGGCAGATATGTGTAATCGCCATAGTTAGGCATCTGCACAAAGAGAAAAGGCAGATCACCTATATTCCATATCCTGCGCCAGTCATTTATTTGGACAGGCTGCAATTGTGCATATTCTTTTGCTCTGGTTATATTGCTTTCGCCCTGATACCAGAGAAAGCCTTTTATGGTATAATTCGTAACAGGAGCAATCATGCCATTGTATAATGCCGTTGGAGCATTTTGCACTGCTATACCATTACTCCCTATTCCCGATCTTGGAACAAATACCTCACCTACCTTATACTGCCAGGTGCCGACCAAGGTAACGGTATCGCTACCGGAGAATAAAAAATAAGGCTTATCAGGAACAAACCCACCTTTACCATTGTTATTTACAATGCGCACAACAAAAAGGTTTTTACCCACTTTCAAAAAGTCGGCAGGTACATTATATCTGCGCTCTGAATACAAGGAACCTGTTTGGCCAACTTGTTTGCCATTGATGTATAAAATATCTGAGTCAATAATCCTCCCTAAATAAATTCTGGATGGTTTACCTACCATTGATGCCGGCACTTCAATTTCCTTTCTATACCACACAACACCGTTTAGGTCTCTAACACCCTGATCTTCCCAAAACGCAGGAATAGTAATATTTTTCCAGCCTTTTGGAATATAGGCGGTGTCATACCAGCGCTTTGAACCATTCATGCCCTTATCCTGTAATGTCTCCTGCCGTCTTGGAGGGCCACCGGATCTTCTAAGACTGTTTATATAAGCTGTGTCGTTGTTCTTTTGAATCACGCTTATGATGGAAGGAAACTCCTTTAAGCCTTCCTCGCTGGTCCATGCTTCAATAGGCGTGCCGCCAACACTTGAATTAATGATACCTATTGGCACACCATATTTTTGATACAGCTTTTTCGCAAAAAAATAAGCCACCGCTGAAAAGGGTTTTATGTCTTTTGGACTGGCAGTTTTCCAGGCACCTCCATCCAGTTCTTCTTTCGGACCATCAAGAATAGGACGAATTGGGACTTTGAATTGGCGGATTTTTGGGAAGTTTACTTCTTCCATTTCCTTTGCATAAGTAGCGTCATCATAACCCAATTGGTATTCCATGTTTGACTGACCAGAACAAACCCACACATCACCGATCAGCACATCTTTGATCGTAATCGAATTACTACCCGTTATCTTCATCTCATAAGGCCCACCGGCTTTTATTTCAGGAAGAATAATGTTCCATTTACCATCAGCTCCGGTTACGGCCTTGTACGTTTTGTTAATGAATTGTACCGAAACTTTTTCTCCGGCAGGCGCCCAACCCCAGAGCTTAACCTTCGCATTACGTTGCAACACCATGCCCTCACTAATTAGTTTCGGTAATTGAATCTGAGCGATGGAAGTACCCGAGAGCACCAGCATAACGATGAATGTACAATAGTAATGTCTTCTGTATACTTTCATATTAATGGGTCAGTGTTTAAAGCCAGCTTCATTGTTGATCCTAGTGGCTGGTTGGTGGATATTCTTTTACCAGTTATTATTTACTTAAAAAGCAGTTGGGCAAAATTAATTGTATAGGTTCTTCCTCCATACCGGACATGTATGTCCGCCCAGGTATTCGCTATAAACTTCTCAAATCGTTCTGGATAGCAAATGGAAATACCGATTGCTTTAATTCGTTTTCAAACACTCGCAACGATTGCTCGCCAAATCCAGCTAATCCACACTCCCATCCATTATCACAATAAGCATCGGTTTTGCTTTTCTCCGCAATGAGATTATCCAAAATCAAATCTGTTTTCCTTGTGTTGCCCATCCTCTTGCCGCTGGCGTGCCTAATACTGTGTATTTCGAAAAAGAGGAAGTATCTACAGGCTTGAACAAAAACTGAGAGAAAATATACAAACCATTCTTCCACACTTTAAAGTCATGTACACCCGGCTCAATGTAATAGATATGAGGAACACCTTTTTCGGCAAGATAATCATGTGTGCGTTTACTGAAAGTGATCAACCCGTCGTTGTCGCCACAGGATATCCAAAGTAACTTTAATTTCTTTTTTGCTTCCCCGGGATTCGGAATCAGTTCTTCTGGTCTTTTTGTGTTTGGAGCCGATGAAAAACCACCCACCCATGCAAATTTATCGAGGTTGCCTAAGCCAAAATTAAGCGACTGTCCCCCACCCATTGACAACCCCGCGATGGCACGATGTTCCCGATCTTTTAAAACTGGGAAAGACTTTTCAACAAAGGGAATCAAATCGTTCAACAGATCTTTTTCAAAAGTGCTAAAGGCTTGCACCTTGGCACTGTCGAAGATATTGCCAACCGCACGATCATCTTTCATGGCCCTCCCATTCGGCATTACTACGATCATGGGTTGCAATTTGCTTTCTGCATAAAGATTATCCAAAATAACCTGTGGCTTTCCTCCGTTTAGCCATTCTTTTTCATCACCGCCAATGCCGTGGAGTAAATAGAGCACCGGATACTTTTTGCCTTTAGAAAAACCCGGAGGTGTATAAATTAACGCTCTGCGTTTTGCACCTACTGTTTTTGATGTGTATGTAATCGTATCGATTCTTCCATGAGCTATACCTGTACGCAAAGAATCAAAACCTTGTGGGGCCTGCTTTTCTATGTTTTGTGCATTGACTGAAACACCAACTGCAATCAGAGCTATGATCAGCGTATAAAACTTTTTCATTTAAAAAATTTATAAATCATTTATGTAATACATGTTAACGAAATTATCATGTTGGAGAATATCGTTTGTCTTTAATGCATCCCTTACCACCTGCCGCCGATAAAAATTTGCCGAATCTGCAAGCGTCATTTTCTTCTATTCTGATAAAAAACACGTTGAGACATTTTCAATTTTGTTAGATACGTATCAAAAATTAAGGGAAGAATGAAGAATCATCCCTCCGTATTGTTTATGACTGCTTTGCCAATGGCGTCTGCCATTATATTGAAAAACTTTTATTAAACAAGTGCAACCAATTCAACCATCGACCAACGCAATAAGCCATGCAACTGAGGATTGTAACCTTATAGATTTTATGATCATTGCACTACAACCGGGCTAAACGTTTCGAACTTTACTCCCCTGTCACGCATAACCAATGTATCTGTAAGGTTATGGGTGCTAGTACCAAAATCAACATTGTATTTCAAATACAATACATCTCTTTTTTCATTTCCCCATATATCACCTTTTTTCACAAACTCGCCATTGCCTGTTATTGTGTAGGTAGCGGATGCAGGGCCAGTAACAAGGCACTTACCACTATTGTCAAAATTTAGAACCAATTTGAACGGTGCATTGATATTGCCTTTGTTCTTCGCATTTAAAGAAATGCTGTCTTGCGTCAATGATTTGGTAAAAAGGCTCACTACCTCATCCTTTTCAACATAGGCATTATGATAAATTACGGTCGTGTCCAATGTAGTATTTCCGCTGTTACCTTTTACTTCATCGACACCCCTTCTGAGGTAAGAACCATGATAAGGATTAATATATTTTACTCCAAAAAGAACATAGTCTTTGGGCACTACACTCCAATCGCCAGCTTTGCGTCGATCAGGAGAAGACAAAGTGCTTGAACCCGTTAGCACTGAATCGGCATTTGCTGCAGATTTAATTTTTAACGGAATAACAAATGTGTTTTTTATAGCACGAGGGTCGGCAAAAAATGCTTCTGTCAACTGAACTTCAAGACCGCCCATCATCTTGCCTGAGGGAATTGAAATCTTCATGTCTTTTGGCAAGAAATAATAGTTATCAGGCATCGCAACAACACTATCTCCATTAGCAGTATTAAATTTTACATTGTTCGCAAGAGAATTGTCTACAGATACTTCAAGAGTGATATCTTTCTTGTTTTCATAAACACCACCCATTGTAGCCATAATTAGAAACTTGTGTTGATTGTCCAGGCTATTGTCATACACATCCTCTCCCAACACAAGCGTTCTAACTGGTGACTGATAAGGGAAATACACGGTTGAGTACTTGTAATCAGGGAATTCCCAATCTTTATTACAGGCAGTAAATATAGAGAGTAGAACAATTGATATCAAAAAGGCTCGTTTCATTTCATTATGCATTTATGATTAGAGATTGGTGTTACCACCCTTTATTTTGTTGAAGGTTTGCGTTCAAAGCCTCTGTCAAGGGAATAGGGCCATAGTACATGAAATCCGAATACTGTCTGCTTTCTACAGGCTGCACATTATAAGTGTTGTTTGTTATAAGTACGCCTTTAGCTTGCTCAGTCAGATTTTCTTTCCAGCGACGCAAATCCCAGAAGCGAAAATCTTCAAAGCTTAATTCCAATCTTCTTTCATTTCGGATCAACTTACGCATGTCTTCTTTTGTGATGATCGATGCCAGGTAGTTATCGGGTTGCGTGATTCCAGCTCTTTTACGTATAGCTGCAATCACATTGCGGGCAGAAAAGCCAAATGACCCGGTACCCTCGGGACCCCAAGCTTCATTTGCAGCCTCAGCATAAGCCAAAAAGATTTCTGTATATCTGATATGAACTGGGTAATGTTTCTGAGTGGATGTTGAAGTCGGATTCAAATTCACATCTTCTCTCATCAACTTACGCAAGTAATATCCCGTTCTGGTCGATGTTGGCAGAACGTTAACGGCATCGTTGGTGGGATTGTCCGACTTGGTCCAGATTGTTTTATTTGACATAGTACCACCATTAAGTAAGATGTAGTTCTTCAACCTGGGATCACGGTTCGTATAAGGATCTGTAGCTGCATAACCACTGGCAGGATCTGAAATTGGATAACCATTAGCCATAGGAAAAGCATCTACCAGGTTTTGCGTTGGATTCACCCTTCCATTTCCAAACAGTGTTGGCGGAAAGTTGTTTCTCTCCAGGTTATTATTTTGTACAATACTTCCCCTCCACAACATTTCTTTTTGATCAATACCCGTTTCAAGATTAAGTGGGTTAACATTAGTAGCAGTATAAAACAATCCACCCTGGGGATCCAACCCACTCAAACCACCATTCAGATTAAGCACTTCACCTGCATAGTCTGCTGCGGTTTCCCATTTAATGATATTTCCCTGGGAATTATAAGCAGGGCTGGCTGCTAGCAAAGCTGCTTTTGCCCGTATACCTTTTACAATGCGTGCTGATACCCGTTGCCTGCTAAAATTGCCAAAGACACGGTTATAATCGGCCACTGCCATGCCATTGTATCTGGCGGGCAATTGTGCTGCTGCAATGTTCCCATAGTCGAGCGGCAAATATTTTTCAGCCTCGGTTAGGTCAGTGTAGATCTGCTCCATGCACTGATCGAACATATTACGCTGTTTTGAAAAGTCAGAATCAGGCTCGAGGGCTTCTGTAATAATAGGCACACCCAGTAATTCACCATTGGCACTGTAACCAGCATGAGCTCGTAGAAGGTTCAACATAAACAAAGCCCGCAGGCCATAAGCTTCACCTTTGAGACGGTCATTAAATAAAACCCGCACATCTTTATTTATCGAAGACCAGTTAACACTGTCTACTTCCTTGAGGAAAAGGTTTATGTACATGATCGCCGAATAAGAATTATTCCATTGATCGATAGGATTATTAGCTGCAGACCATGAACCTGTCGCCATGTTCAAAAGCGGGCTGAACTTGTCATTGGTTACCGCATCATCTGTAGCTACCTCGCTAAAAGAGTACCCATTAGTTGGGAGCCGGGTGTAGGCATTCATCAAGATACCCTCTGCATAAAAGGGATCGCTATAAATGTCTTCTAATGTGCGGTGGTTATCGTCAAGTGGAGACAAAAGGTCCTTTTTGCAACCGGAAAACATCATCCCGAAAACAACAAGTACCAGAAATTTTTTACACATGTTTATCATTTTATTATGTGAGGACATATTCTAGAATTTGGCTCTGATTCCAACATTATAATTTCTGAACTGAGGTACACCAGCAATAGACAATTCCATTATTTTCCGGTTCTTTGAGAATGTGTATAGGTTGGCGCCGGAGACGTATACTCCAAGGTCATTGATAAATGTTTTGCGTAAAGCATTTGAGGAAAGGTTGTATGTGAGCTGCACTTTGCTCAGATTAAACCTATCCGCTTTATACAACCAAAAATCAGAACTACGAAAATCGTTGTTGTTTTGTTGGGAACTCAAGCGGGGAAATGAGGCTGTTGTTTTTGTGTTTTCTGTCCATCTGTTGCGCACCACTTCTGAATACTTGTTGTCACCCTCTACCCAATAATAGTCATTGTTCATTAAACCATACCCTCCGTTAGATCCTGTACCCAGTAAAAACAGGTTGAAATTTTTATAAGTAGCGGTGAAGTTGACTCCGTAAGTGAAAGGAGCTATCCAACGACCAATCATCACTTCATCCCTTTGATCAATTACATTATCGCCATTTTGATCCTCATATTTGATATCGCCTGGTCTTACTTCACTGAACAACTGTCTTGGGCTGTTATTGATATCATTTTGATCCATGAAGAAGCCGTTGTTAACCAATCCGAAAATGGCATCAACTGGTTTCCCAGCCAGGTTTTGATAAGTATCAATATAGAGCTCATCACGTTTGATAACTTTTGACTTGGTATAAGTAGCCGTTGTTCCCAAACTCAATTCTACATTACCGACTTTCTTGTTCACATTTAGCATTACGTCCACTCCTGTTCTTTGATGTGCATTATAGTTGGTATAAGGAATGAATGAACTGTAATAGTTTGGATATTGCGAAAAGCGCTGGGTTGGAAGGCCATCCATCTGTGTTCTAAAGAAAGAGGTTTGAAGCGTCAACAGGTTGTTGAAAAAAGCGCCTTCAACTGTGGCATTCAACTCTTTTCTCTTGGGGAATGAGAGATTAGGGCTAGCTCCATATAAAGAGGTGGTCGCCTGGTTGTTAGCCTGGACACCATCATTCCATGTAAAACCTCCCTGTCTTGCATAAATATTGTCATAAAGGTAATATCCGCTTATATCCAAATCGGAACTCAAAATTCCTGCAGATACAGACAGTTTCAAATAATCCACGGCCTTGGAATTGGCCAGGAAATTTTCGGAACTCAGTAACCAGCCCAAACTTACAGTTCGTGAAAACCCTGACCTGTTTCCTTTAGGCAGCTTTGTGGAATTCACGTATGTGCTTGTAAAATCTGCCCAGTACTTGTGTTTGTAATTGTATCCGAGTTGCAATCCAAGATGTGCATTTGTTAGTGGTTGATATATACTATCTCTCTTAAAAGAAGAAGCATAGCCAAGCAGCATAACCGAAATATTATGGACATCATTTACAGTTTTCTCATAACTGAGCCAGGATGAAAAACCAAGATTCTGGCGTTGTGTTGTGTTACTGATATCTTGTGTACCGGGCCGGTTATCATTACCAAATTTTTGGAGACCGGTAATCGAATCAGCAGTAGTACTCCACGTAGGTGCATAAACTGCATAGGTGTTGCTAATAGATTGTGTATAGGAATTGGCATAATCAAGATTGAACAAGGTGTGAAAAGACAGCCCTTGCACAACTCTGTTTAAATTGAAGTCAATGCCATTGGTGACCTGGAATGTGCGTCTAATGAATTTATCATAACCACCTACCAGTAAGTCAGCAAGAGGATTAGTCTGAAACTGCTGAGCGCCGCCTAATAGGTATTCGCCATCAATAATGTTACGGCTACTTTTTACCAAATCCAATGAAGATTTGGCATCAGGGGATATTAAACTTGCCGGAATCAGAGGAGTAATCCTGTGTGGTAATAGTGTGGCAGCATTGTTCCAATAGTTGGTACGCCCCCTGCGGCTATCATTAAAAACTGCCGAAACATAGACATAACTCGAGATAAAATCGTTAAGCTTTAAATCGACATTGCCTCTTACATTAAACCGATTGTCGCCTTCGTTTTTACCTTCTCCCGCATTCAGCAGAGTGGAGCCATTATACCATCCAATGTTAGAGTAAAATCTTGCAATATTATTACCACCTGAAAATTCGACATTGGCATCGGTAGTATGCTGGTATTTTTTAAGATAATTTGATGAGTAATAATCCACGCTTGGATATCTATACTTGTTGCCGCTGCGATAGTTTTCGATGGTAGTAGCAGCAAAAAGCTCTGGCAAACCATCATTACGGCGGGCCTCATTATAAAGCGTCATATATTCCGCTGAATTGAGGTATTGAGGCAGTTCTTTAGGGGTAGCAATCCCAGTATTCACCCTCACGCCTATTTTGCGGCTATTGGCTTCTCCCTTTTTAGTAGTGATAAGAATTACGCCTTTGGCCGCCTGACTGCCATAAAGCGCTACCGCGTTTACTCCCTTTAATACAGTGATTTGCTTTACTTCGTTTAATGTAATATCACTGTATTCGCGACGAATACCATCAATCATCACGATTGCATTTTCCAGGCCCCAAACATTATTACTCCAAAGCAAACCACCTACTCTGCCATTGATACCTCCTTCTACAAAAAGGTTGTAATCGCGGTCGATGTACGTCTCCGGGTTCAATACGCTAATTGCCCCAGGTAGATCCTGCCGATCAACTTTTCTAAAAGGAAGATTTACTTCTTCTATCTCATTTTCTCTGGCAAGCATGATTCTTCCTGACAATGCACCCACTCTTAAGCTTTGCATTTTGTAACCCTTAGCATTGATGAGCATCGTGCTTTTGAAAGGCAAATTGATAGAGAAATGACCTGATTGATCTGTATAGGTTACTGTCTTCCCTTCATTGCCCGTAATCATCGCCCCGGATATAGGTGCTCCTTTTTCATCATACACTGTTGACTGAATACTCACATCGTTCGTATTCTGCGCTTTAGGATTCCCGAAAAAACAAGAGAATACTATGCAGAACAACATCCATATTTTTATATACTTCATTGATATTTTTTTAGAGATGAGATCTTTAGTTAGGCTCGTTGATAACCGTATTTTGTTCTAATTGCAAACCAATCATCGGTTACCATCCGGGATTTTGCCCGAATGTGGGATAAAGATTTACCTGGTTGGTTGGTAACGGAAGCCAGTTATGTTTCTTTTCAAATGCTCTGGTCACTACAACCCTTTCTATTAAATTAATGGGCTTACCGCTTGACCCACGGTCAAAATCGATAACAGTTTTTTCCTTGTATTTTTTTTCACCAGCAAGGTTCCAACGACGTAGGTCGTGCCAGCGTAGACCTTCAAAAGCCAGTTCAACCGCCCTTTCCCTCATCAATTCTTCCATAAAAGCATCTTTTGTCCCCGTGTAACTTGCGTCTACCGCCGGAACACCAGCCCTCGCCCTTACAATATTTACAGCGGCTTCTGCTGTCAAATAGCCCGGGTCGCTGCTTTGTGGTGTTCCATATCCATGCAATACAGCCTCCGCATACATGAGGTACACATCGGCCAATCGCAGGTAAGGAATAACAATGTTTATGTTGTTCCATTCATTGTCTGTATTGTTGCACCTGTTTGTGACAAACTTGCGAATCAGGTATCCTGTACGGCTCGCGGTATTTTCCAGTCTTAAGTTCCCACCATTATATAGATTGGCAAATCGGAAAGCAGCATTGTTACTACCTTGAATCATTTGCACCCCATCATAGGTAATACACTTGTAAAAGCGTGGATCGCGATTGCTCCATGGATCAGCAATATCATAGCCCGAACCAGCAGCATCGATCGGGAGGCCATTATTCATTCCAAAATAGTTAACATAGTTGGCTGCCGGCGAGGATATACCTGCCTCACCACCGAGTGGTGGTGGTATAAACATGTTCACAAGAGACCATCTTGATTGCCACGCCGCATAAGTGGGAGGTCCAAAGACAACCTCAGGGTAACCAGGATGTTTTCCATATGAAGAAATGGTATACCAATTCTCGTTGTATTTGTCCCAAGTCAAAAGCTTATAATAAGCTTCACCATTATCTGAGAGTTTAAGCATTCTGGAAAAAGCATCCGCTGCCTGTTTGCACAATTCCGCATCATAACCCCCAGTCCCTGTAGATTCCTGGTTCATCATGGGGCTTGCAGCATAAAGTAAATTTTTACCCTTATAAGCAAGCGCAGTAGATTTAGAGATACGTTGTTGGTTATTTCCGAGAGTGACCTGTCCCACCGCTGCTTGGTCCCAATTAGCTGGCAGTAGTGCTGCAGCATCCTCAAAATCTTTTGCTGCTTTCAGTGCTGTTTCACGATAATTTAACCTTGGTAAATCCAGCTTTGCAGAACTGGACAGCACCGTGTCAATATAGGGAAGGCCGCCCCAGAAGCTCATTAACTGAAAATGAAAAAAACCACGAAAAAAAAGAAGTTGCCCTTTAATTACATTCTTTTCTTCCTCAGTGGCATCCACCAGTTTGTCGAGGTTTGTCAAGCCAAGATTGGCTTTACGTATACCATACCAGCTAAGAGGCCAAAGGCCTTTGTTTTTGCTTTCATTCGGATCGGTATTGGGTCCATTGTCATCAAGCCAGCTATTGTCCCAACCACCGCCATTGGTTCTCCAGGCCCAATAATTACCATTGTCAAATTCCGCATTCAATCGATAGTTTGCATTGGTGGTTGACAACACATCATCACCCATATTCCATTCTGCATTCCATGTAGACTTAGACATATCCGGGAGGCAGGCATATAATTCTTCCGTGAAGCCCTGAAAATTGCGGAAATTAACGAACACGTCTTTTTCTGTAATGTTGGCATCCAATGGCCGGTCCAGATATTTCTTGCAAGACATTACCCCGAAAATCATTAGGAATACACCTGCAGATAACAGTATTCTTATATAAGCTTTCATATTCAAGTATTTGCTTTTTATAAACTAAGATTCAAACCCAAATTGATACGACGAACGGTGGGATATGCACCCTGTCCAGCGAAATTGCTTGATCCAACATTTGCTTCGCGATCATCGGGCATTTTGCTCCAGAAAAGAAGGTTGTTACCATTGACATAAAGACGCATGGATTGGATACCTGCTCTTTTTAACCACACTGGATTGAAAGAGTAAGCTATTTCAGCGGCCTTCAACCGGATATAAGAACCATCATATTGGTAAAAATCGCCGTAGCTGTACACCCTGGTTTTCCATCGCGGGAGATAAGATGTAGCACCTGTATTTTCTTTTGTCCAGTAATCCCCTTGCTTGAAAACGGAGTTTAATGCTGCATTGAAATTGGTTTGAGGAAGATCTCGGGTTACATTATTTACACCATAGAATTGTATAAACAAACTAAACTTTTTGTAATCAAAACCAATACTACCTGAATATGTATTTTGGGGTCGTTGAGGATAAGCGTAAGGCACATTATCAAAAGAGTTGATCACACCATCACCATTGAAATCTACCAGGTTGAAGTTTCCGGGCAATTTATTATTGTCGTATTGATCTACAATAGTGCTGCCGTAAACTTCATCCCATGTATTGTAAAAGCCAGCGCCGAGTTGAGACCTGGTTTGACCAATTTGAAAACCAGCCTGTTTTTGATAAGAATCTAATAATTGCGGATCGTCCCGATCAATGATTTTGTCTTTTGCATGGGTTAGTGCCACGTTTGCCCATAGGCGTAAATCCCTGTTGAGGTTTTTATTGAATTTAAGATCGAGTTCATAGCCTTTCACTTCCGTTTTACCTAAGTTGGCAACCGGTGGCCTACCTCCAAAATAAGATGGCACAGATCGTTGATTGCCCTCGATCAATATGTCATAACGA
>NZ_CAMLHF010000159.1 GCF_946479715.1 uncultured Pedobacter sp.
AAACTTCGGTTGCTGCGGGGTACATGAATCAGGTAAGGGCCAGGGCCGGATTAGTTGTTCCTTTAACTGGTGGCGATATCACTTTTGATCGGATTGTGCATGAGCGCAGGGTAGAATTTGCCTTTGAAGGACAATATTTCTTTGACCTTAAAAGGTTTAGAATTGCCCACCAGGTATTTGATGGGGTTGCTTTAAGTAAAACAGACCTTTTAAGTAATCTTTCAAAAGCTACAAAACGTAGTACCCAGCCTTACGCTTTGTTGCCGTACAAATATTATGCTCCGGGATCACCAAACAATGGTAAGTGGATTTATAAAGTGGACTTATCAAACATTGTTACTGCAAGCGACAACTGGCAATTGGGTAATTATTATAGTGAGATTGAGCCCGATATCCTCACAAGAAATCCAAAACTAGTTAAACAACCGAATCAATAAGTATTATTTATAAATCTTATAGTTATGAAAATTAAATTTCATTATATATTGTTTTTCGCGCTCAGTACCATTATTCTGTCTTGTAAGAAGGATAATTTTGAGGCGCCTAAAGCTGCTTTAACCGGACGTATAGTTTACAAAGGAGAGCCTCTGAATTTTGAGTACAATAAAGTGAGCTACGAATTATATCAATCGGGCTTTGGTAAAACCGGCGCCATAGGCAGTACATTCACGCCTGAAGGCGCGTTTTCACACCTGCTTTTTGATGGGCTTTACAAAATGGTTATTCCGATTGGACAAGGTCCCTTTGTTTGGAAACAAACTGCAGGCAAGCCCGATTCAGTTGCAATAACTTTAAAAGGAAACACCAGTATGGATATTGAGGTAATGCCTTACTATATGATAAGGACACCTCAGCTTACTTATTCAAGCGGAAGTGTTACCGGAACATTTAAATTAGAACAAATTGTAAAGGATGCAAACGCTAAAACTATAGAACGCGTAACGCTTTATATCAGCAAAACAAGATTTGCAGACTCCCAAACCAATGTTGCTACAACCAACTTAGCCGGTTCTGCAATTACCGATCTGAATAATGTGAGTTTAAGTGTTACTGTACCTACATTAATACCTACTCAAAATTATGTATTCGCCAGCATTGGAGTCAAATTTTCGGGTGTTGACGATATGATTTTTGCACCCGTAAAGAAATTAACTTTTTAATATTTTTTTAAGTTGAGGGGGTTGTAAGAAAAGGTAAATTCACGATGACGAACGTACCTTTTCTGACACCCCCCTCAATTAAGTTTAAAAAGATGATTTTAGCTAAACCAGTATTTTTTAACTAAATAATCTTAACACACATGAGAAAAACATTTTTTTTATTGCTGTTTAGCGCGTTTTTATTCCAAAACTGCTCCAACAAAACACGAGTGAGTGGTGCTGTTCAGGGAATAACAAGTTCCGCTAAAGAAGCACCCCGAAGGGCAGAAATTTTATTCCTCGGGAACATCAGTACACATCATGACTCAGGTAAATATGCTCCCTGGCTGGCCATTGAACTTTTTAAAAGCGGCATTAACCTTACCTATACTACAGACCTGAAGGATCTGAATACAGAAAATTTAAGCAAATATGACGGGTTGATTATCTATGCTAATCACGATACGATATCTTCTTCACAAGAGCAGGCTTTGAAGGATTTTGTAGAAAATGGTAAAGGTCTGATTCCTTTACATTCTGCTTCAGGTTGTTTTAAAAATTCTGAATGGTATGTAAAGGCTATTGGAGGTCAGTTTGCATCACATGGTAACGGATCATTTGCTGCACAAATTGCAAATCCTTCGCACCAAGTAATGAAAAATATTCCCGCATTTACCACTACAGATGAGACCTATGTTCATCAAAAACTTAATCCTGATATCGTTGTATTAACAGAACGTACCGAAGGGGCAAGAAAAGAGCCATACACCTGGGTACGAAATGAGGGAAAAGGAAGGGTTTTTTACACCGCCTACGGGCATGATGATGCAACCTGGAAAAACGGAAGTTTCTTGAAATTGGTAAGGAACGGAGTTTTATGGGCTGTTGGTGATAAAGTAGAAGATCAGATTGCAAGATTAAAAATTCCTGATATGAGCATTTATCCGGATACAATTGCTGATTTTACGGCAAGACACATAGTTCCTAAAATACAGGAAGGGTTAACTCCGGAAGAGTCTTTGAAATTAATACAGGTTCCCGTAGATTTTGATATTAAGCTTTTTGCTGCGGAACCAGATATCACCAATCCTATTGCAATGGCATGGGATGAAAAAGGACGACTTTGGATAGTTGAATCAGTAGATTATCCAAATACTTTTATTGAAACAGATGGTGCGGCAAACGATCGGATAAAAATTTGTGAAGACACAGATGGTGATGGTAAAGCGGATAAGTTTACCGTTTTTGCAGATAGTTTAAATATTCCAACAAGTATTGTTTTTGCTAATGATGGAGTGATCATTTCGCAAGCACCAAACATGGTGTTTTTGAAAGATACCAATGGTGATGACAAGGCTGATGTTCATGAAATAGTATCAACCGGATGGGGTAAAAATGATACCCATGCGGGCCCTTCAAATTTGCTGTATGGGTTTGATAATAAAATTTGGGGGGTTGTGGGCTTCTCTGGTTTCAGTGGGCAAATAGAGGGAGTTAATACCCGTTTTGGTCAGGGTGTTTATCGGTTCAAGCCGGATGGTAAAGATTTTGAATACCTGGCGCCAACAAGTAATAATACCTGGGGGCTGGGCTTCTCGGAAGATAATAATGTTTTTATATCTACCGCTAACAATACACACAGTGCATTTTATTCTATGCCTGCTTCTTACACCAAAAGGACACTTCTTGGCTTAAATCTAAATGCGGTTCAGAAAATTGATGGCCACTATGATGTACATGCGATGACCCCTAACCTGCGACAAGTAGATGTGGTTGGCGGATTTACTGCGGCTGCAGGCCATCATTTATATACTGCCAGAAATTTCCCAAAAAATTACTGGAACCGCATTGCCTTTATATCTGAACCTACAGTGAAATTAATCCATAATGCAATCATTGAACCGGATGGAGCAGGATTTAAAGAAAAAGATGGATGGAATTTCCTGGCAAGCTCCGACGAATGGGTTGGCCCGGTGCAAGCAGAAGTTGGTCCGGATGGTGCAGTATGGGTTGCCGATTGGTATAATTTTGTTATTCAACACAACACATTTGTTCCCAGACAATCGCCTACGGAGTTTATTCTGCCGCTTACTTTAGCTGATCAAAAACTAGGTCAGGGAAATGCATTGATCAGCAATTTAAGAGATCTTGATCGGGGTAGAATATATCGTGTGATATATAAAAAGGCTAAGCCATATACTCCAATTTCATTATCTAAAAATGATACACCCGGACTAATTGCCGCATTAGGAAGCGACAATATGTTTTGGCGAATAACGGCTCAGCGTTTACTGGTAGAGAAAAAAGATCAGAGTGCTATTCCTGCGTTGTTAAAGTTGGTAAGCGATCAAAAAGTAGATGAAATTGGTCTTAATGGATCTGCTGTTAATGCATTGTGGACATTAAGTGGAATGGGCGTTTTGGATGGTAAAAATGCTGAAGCTACGAAAGTTGTTGTGCAGGCCTTATCCAGCCCGGTGGCCGGAGTAAGAAAAGCCGCAATAGAAGTATTACCTAAAAGCAACCATACAATTCATTTAATGCAAAGCAGTGGTATCCTTAACGACGCTAATTTAAATACAAGAATGGCCGCAATCTTAACACTAGCTGCTTTACCCGCATCACAAGAAACCGCAAAGATCGTTTATGAAGCCAGTTTTGAAGCTGCAAATGAAAAAGATCAGTGGCTCTCGCAAACACTGTTTGCAGCAGCTTTGAAGAATAGAGAAGGTTTTTTGTCAGTTTCAAAAGAGAGCGGTAAAAAAGTTAGTGACTCCAGCCTAACCGGGCGCCTGGTAAGTGCGGTTAGTAAAGAAGTTTATATGCTGGATAGGGGTAGCAGCACGCAGTTGTCGCCAGATGTTGCCGGAAAGGAAATTCATTTCAAGGCGACTGTAATCAAGGCTAGAAACAGTGAATTCAATGGTGCTATTATGGCCCAGGGAAATAAGGATAATGGATATTGCTTATTTATTGAATCAGGGAATCTGAATATGGTGGTTAACCAAAACGGTAAATCATATAAAGCAGTAACGAAAGACTCAGTACCTAACAGATCTTTTGATGTGGTTGCCAGTTTGGAGACAGGCGGTATGATTACATTAGAAATAAATGGCAGAAAAGTAGCCAATGCAAAAGCTTCCGGGCTCTTTAAAAATGCACTTAAGGGCGGGTTACGTTTTGTTGGAGATAAAGAAAGCGAAGAGCAGAAACCTTTTTATAATGGAATGTTACCAATAAAAGGGGAAACAAGAAATGCATCACTTGAATTAAAAAAAGCAGAATCTTCTGGAAGTAAAAAGGAGGCAACCGCAACTACAATTAAAAGTGATGGTTCTAAGCCTATGCTGATTAAAATCAAAGTGGTAAAAGATCTGATGCAATTCGATAAAAATCTCTTTACAGTAAAGGCGGGGCAAAAACTCATTTTTGAATTGGAAAATCCGGATGGTATGCAGCATAATATGCTCATTATTAAGCCAGGTACCTTACAAAAGGTAGGGAAAGCAGCAGATGATATGCTTCGTGATCCACAGGCTGCTCAAAAAAATTATGTGCCTGTTATGCCCGAAGTTTTGCATGCCACTAAGCTTTTGAATACTGGAGATGTTGTAACTTTTGACTTTACAGTGCCGGATGCCACAGGAGACTATCCTTTTCTTTGTACATTTCCTGGTCACTGGAGAGGAATGAATGGTATTATGAGAGTAGTTAAGTAATTTAAAATAAACTTTTTGATATGAAATGGAATGTAATTTTTTTGAGGTTATTACCCGCTAAACTGCCGGTGTTAGCTTCGCTTTTTATCCTGGTATTATCGTTGAGTAGTTGTGGGGTAAATTCTCCGGCCAATGCTCAGAAAAAAACCAAAGCAATACGTACGCTGATGGTAGGTGGGGGCTCTTCTCATGATTTCGACAAATGGTATAAAGAAGTCGATACAAAAACCTTAGAACAAGATGGGCTTGCTACTGTGACGTATACGAGTGATGTGAGCAGTATTCTTTCAAAACTGCCCGATATTGATGTTCTATTCTTAACGAACAACCAGCCAATGGAAGATCCTGAACTTAGAAAAGCCATTTTTGCCTTTGTTAATGCTGGTAAAGGTCTGGTGCTTGCGCATGCTGCATTGTGGTACAATTGGAAGGACTGGCCTGAATATAATCTTCAGCTGGTAAGTGGTGGATCAAAAGGTCATGATAAATATGGCCCGTTTGAGGTGAATGTTGTAGATGCAAAACATCCGGTAACAAAGGGTGTTGACCCGAAGTTTAGCTTGAAAGATGAACGCTACTATTATAAAGTGGATGCTGCGGGTCCGGGAATAAAGATTTTAGCTAATTCAAGTGTGGATGGATCTACAGCTATTTATCCTTCTGTATTTGTTGTCAATAATCCGAAAGCCCGAATTGTAGGGATCGCATTAGGTCATGATGCAGAATCGCATGATTTACCTGTTTATCATACGCTTATCCGGAATGCCGTTAAATGGGTAAGCCATAAATAATATTGTTGAACTTTTTAATAACTGTTAATATCTAAATTAAATAATCACATGAGTCAAAAGAAAATTACCGTAATTATTGTAGGGATGGGTTTTGGTAAAGAGTTTATTCCAATCTACCAGAACCACCCTGATGTTAAAGCCGTAGGGATTTGCACCCGCAATCAGGACACTATTGATGAGCTTGCCACTAAATTTAATTTGGATAGGGATCTTTGCTTTACAAATTATGAGGATGTTCCTTTAAGAGAAGACGTTGATGCCATCCATATTGTAACGCCCGTTCCTGAGCATGCTAAAATGACGCTTGCATCGCTAAATGCCAATAAACATACTGCATGTACCATTCCTATGGCCATGACAGTTGAGGATTGTACGGCCATAGTTGAAGCTAAAAGAAAGGCTAACAAAGTGTATATGATGATGGAGACGGCGTTATATACCAGAGAGTTCCTTTATGGATTGAAACTGGCAGAAAATGGTGACCTGGGTCGGATTCAGTTTGTTAGAGGTTCCCATATTCAGGACATGAGTATGGATGGATGGGGCGAATACTGGAAAGGCTATCCACCAATGCTTAATGGAACGCATGCCATCTCTCCTTTGTTAAGAATCAATAACACCAAAGCAGAATCTGTCGTATGTCATGGCTCTGGAAGGTTAAGCGATGATCTGACCAGCAGATATGGTTCTCCGTTTGCAGTGGAAACCGCAACATTTAAGTTAAAAAACTCGGATGTAGTAGCAGAAGCTACGCGTTCTTTATTTGATGTAGTGCGCCAATACCGTGAAAGTTATGATGTGTATGGTACAAAAATGTCATTTGAATGGGAGCAGTTGCAGGATGAGGAACATATAGTATTTGATGGTGGTGAAAATGCGCGCAGGATAAATGTGCCTGATACCGATGAACAGCTAATTCCTGAGATCGCGAATTTCACAAAAAGAGAGAAAATAGATGATCCGAATCATGTTTCATTTTTACAGGGAGCGGGTCATGGGGGTTCACATCCTCATTTGGTTCAGGAATTTGTTGCTGCTATAATGGAAGGCAGAGATTCAGCCGTTGATGCTGCTCTGGCAGCTAATTATACTTGCGCAGGCATCTGCGCGCATGAGTCTGCAATGAAGGGCGGTACTCGTATCAATATACCTGATTTCGAAATCTAATTAAAACTTTAATTTATCCCTTATGAAATTTGGAGTAAGTACATTCCTTTGGAAATCACCCTTTACTTCCCATTCCTTTGATCTTGTTCACAAGATCAAAGGAATGGGATTTGACATCATAGAAGTAGCAGTTGAACAACAAGAATTAATTGATTGGGTTAAATTAAAAGAGCTCATAAAAGAAACCGGGTTACAGGTTACTGTTAGTGGTGCATTTGGTTCCGAGCGTGATATTTCCAGCGAGGATCCACGAATAAGGGCACAAGGCCTAAAATACATTGCCGACTGCATTAAAATAGCAGAGCATTTAGGGAGTCCTGTTTTTGGTGGCCCCGTATATTCTGCAGTTGGGAAAACCCGTTTTATAACTGAGGAACAGAAAAAAAGAGAAAGAAGCTGGTGCGTTGAAAATCTGGTTAAAATTGGTAAGGTAGCAGCCGACTATGGTGTGGTGGTAGGAGTAGAACCATTAAATCGGTTTGAAACGGATATGATAAATACTGCCGATCAGGCCATTTCCTTAATTAGTGAGGTGGCTAGTCCTAATATCAAAATACAATTAGACACTTTCCATTGCAATATTGAAGAAAAAAATATCCCTGATACGATAAGGAAATTGGGCAAGGATCTTTTATGCCATATCCAGGCAAATGAAAGTGACAGGGGAACCCCCGGAACTGGAAACCTTGATTGGATTGGCATTAAAGAAGCATTGACTGAAATTGGTTACGAAAAGGCTATAGTGATAGAAACTTTTGGTGAGGTTTCGGAAGAGATCGCAAGAGCTGCATCTATATGGCGGCCTCTGGCAAATAGCTCAGATGAACTTGCGACAGAGGGTCTTGCTTTTTATAAAAAACTATTTTCTTAAAGTAACAATATCAAAAAACGATCAGGTTCAGCCTGATGTGCTGTTCCTGATCGTTTTTTGACGTTTTATATTAGTTAATACCCTTCTGTTGGTATCAAATTAGTATTGTTTCTCAACTCTCTGCTAGGGATTGGGAATAGCAATTCTCTTTGGGTTAAAACCGGACCATAGGAGAATTTATGACCAACATAATTGTCGAATCCTTTGGTGCTCACATTAAAGGCTTTACGGAGGCGTGCCATGTCAAACCAGGTCACATTTTCAAAGCATAATTCATACCAGCGTTCACGCCAAATAGCTTCACGTAATTGATCTTTGGATAATCCGGTTAGTTTTGGCAATTGTGCCCTGGTCCTTATAAGATTAACTTCGTCATATATTTTCGTGCTTGGGCCATTTACCTCATTTGCAGCTTCAGCATATATAAGTAGCACCTCGGCATATCTGAGCAGTGACCAATTAAGATCGCTATTGGCTGTGCTTGTGTGTGCTGCAACGTCGAAAATTTTGTAGATAAAGTATCCCCCCAGGTCTACTACCAGATTTCTATTGTCTTGATTGGTAAACTTGGTGAAAAAGAATTGGCCTTCTTTTGCACGCAGATCTGCCGGATCATATGATTTTACAAAATCAGCAGTGGCGTAAATACCCCCCGTCTCGGCAGAGTATGCTGAAATATTTTTATTATAAGGGATAATCAACTCCTGCCAGTTTGCTGGAATGATCTGTGTCTTATACTGAATCATAAAAATATTCTCTTCAATATTTTTCTTAGCCGGATTATGTAAATCTCCGTAAGTATTGAACAGCTTAAATTGTTTGGAGTCGATCACTTCTTCCGATTTCTTTGCTGCCAAATCGAAATATTCAGCTCCTTTTTGTAAAGGATAGCCAGCCATGGTTAGGTATACTTTGGCTAGCAGTGATTTTACTGCTCCTAAGCTTACTCTTCCTGTAGCGTCAACCCATGCCAAGCCTGCTGCTTCTGCTGTTTTTAAATCTTCCACAATCAATTTGTAGACATCATCCGGAGCTGCTTGTTTTGGTCTCAATTGATCCGATTTCAAATCAACGGGCGCTGTTATCAGCGGGATATTACCAAACATTTGAACTAAATTGAAATAATACCAGGCTCGTAAAAAATGAGCCTCGCCAAGTAATTTTTTAGCTTCTGCCGCATCCATCGGTATGGCTGGTATCTTTGCTATAGAAAGGTTGGCATTCCCTATACCCTTATAGTAATTTTGCCAATAATTTAATCCATAGCTGTTATCGGCAGTGTTTTGCAAGTCCTTTACAAAATAACTATCAACAGCCTGCCCTAAATCGGTAGCAGCCTGTCCGGTAGCAAATTCAGTCATGGTCCATGGTCCGCCGCCAAAGCCGCTACTCATCGGATCGCGCATGCTTGCATAGATCGCATTTACAGAACTTCTGGCATGTTCCGGCTTAGTAAAATAATTTTCTACTGTAAAATTGCTGGGATCCGATTCATCTAGAAATTTGGTACAGCTGGTAAACCCCAAAGTGTAAACCGTTAATACCAGGAATCCATATTTTCTTATTATTGTTTTCATTGTTCTTTCTTAAAAAGGTTTGTATTAAACTATAGCCCGATATTAAGCCCAACCATAAATACCCTTGGTTTTGGGTAATCGTATAATGTTAAGCCCTGATCGAAAGGTGCTCCTGAGTTGGAAACTTCCGGGTCATAGCCTTTATACTTAGTAGCCACAAAAAAGTTCTGAACGGAACCATATATCCTTAGTCGATTCAGTTTTAATGAAGCAGCGGTGGCTGATGGAAAAGTATATGCGAGTAACAAATTGCGCCCACGGATAAATGATCCATCGGTTACTTTATGGCTATCATTATTCGTAGTATAATAGGCATTAATAGGCCTTATTTGCGCAATAGGGGTATTTTGATTCGTTTCTGTCCAGGCATTTAACACTGTTTTGTAACTGTTGGCTATACCTTGCCTGTCTTCTGCCGAATGGATGCTCCTATCGAGTACATCATTGCCATACATATACTGTAGGTCTACGGTTAACGACCATGCCTTATATTGGAAAGTATTTAAGAACGTTCCAAACCCATCAGGTATACCTTTTCCTATAATAGTCCTGTCCAGATCGTTTATTCTGCCATCGTTATTTAAGTCTTTGTATTTTACATCACCAGGGAGCATATTGTATTTCTTTGCTTCTGCAGCTTCATTGGTTCCCCAGGTTCCCAGGTGTACCCTGCCAAAGAAAGAGCCAACAGGCTCACCTACTCTAATTACTCCATTACCTGAAAATATATCGCCACTGGCCAAGGCAAGAACTTTGTTCTTATTCACAGAAATATTGAAGGTAGTACTCCAGGAGAAATCGTCTGTTTTGATGTTAGTGGAGTTCACACTAAATTCAATCCCCTTGTTTTCCATGCTTCCAACATTAGAGAAGATGCTGGCATATCCGCTGCTGAGTGGTAATGGGGCTTCTAGTAACATACCATTTACCTTTCTACGATATAAATCGAGTTCGAAATTTAACCTGTTAGCGAATAGGCCAACCTCAAGCCCGAAATCAATTTGTTTCGTTTTTTCCCATTGTAAAGTGGAATTGGCCATGCGGTTGGTGCCTATGCCGATATTTCGGGTTCCGTCGAAAATTACGTTATAGTTACCCATACCGGCAAGGGCTCGATAAGCTGGAATCTCTGAATTTCCAGTAGCACCATAACTGGCACGGACCTTCAGGTTTGAAATGCTTGGAATGTTCTTCATGAAGTCTTCTTCAATTACTCTCCAGGCAAGTGCGGCCGAAGGGAAGAAGGCATACTGGTTTTCAGTTCCAAACTTAGAGGACCCGTCTGCCCGACCTGTTAATGTTATTAAATACTTATTTTGCAAGCTATAGTTTATGCGGGCAAAATATGAATTTAGCCCATAAGCCTGACCGTTGGAGGAAGGAGCCTGAGGGCTGGATCCTGCACCGAGGTTATTGTACAGGAAATAGGAGTCGTCGAATCCTTGAGTGTTAGCTTGATTTTCGAAACGATCAATATGCTGCCAGGATAGACCTGCCATAGCGCTTATCGAGTGTATTTTTGCAAATTGCTTGTTATAGGTTAAATAGTTCTCGAATTGCCATGAGTTGTACCTGTTGTTGTTTACCCGTGCTTCTCCATTGTCAGAAATGTATTGCATCCCTTTGGCTGCAAAATAATCCTCTCTCTGATTAATTATATTGGTACCAATAGTTGATTTGAATTCCAATCCGGGAGCCAGATTAATGGCAGCATACATATTGCCTAGCAAAGTTTGGGTGCGCAAAAAATATAACCTATCGGCAGCTACGCGAAGAGGGCTGTCGCCACCTTCCATGCCTGGATAGTCTCTGTTGCTTGCCCATGATCCATCAGCATATTTTACAGGGATAATAGGTAAGGCCTCTAAAACCTGACGCATCATGGTTATTCCTCCACCATCAAGCTGGTCAACCTGCTTATCATTTTGATCTGTGTAGCCCATTGTTCCACCTACTTTTAGCCAGGTCTTTATCTGGCTATCGAACACAAAGCGACCGGCATATCTTTTTTGCCATGAACCGCGTGCGAGCCCTTCCTGATTGCGATAGTTTAAAAAAGCACCATAGCTGCTTTTTTCATTGCCATCGGTAAAGCCGAGCTGATGATTTTGTGTAAACGCTTTTTGAAATGCTTCATCCTGCCAATCTGTATCATACAATGGATTGCCTTGTGAATCAAACAATTTTGGATTATTACGCTTGGTTTTAGGGTCTGTGTATTTTGTTCCTGTTGCCCATCCCACGGGGTCATATTTTTTTGCGTTTGCATAGGCTAAATCCTCTACTGCTAAAAATTCTTTCGAATTGAGCACTTCAAGTTTTCTAGGGAGTACACCTAAACTAAAGTCTGATTCATAGGTCACATTACCACCACTGGAAGATCCACGTTTAGTAGTGACCATTATTACGCCATTGGCTCCGCGTGCTCCGTAAATTGCTGTTGATGAGGCATCTTTTAATACTTCAATGGAGGCGATGTCGCTAGGGTTTATGTAATCGATGGGGGAACTCCCATTTTTCAGCTCTACAGCATTGAGTATAACCCCATCAATCACATATAACGGATTATTGGAGACACTTAATGAGCTTGCACCACGGATACGGATGTTGGCCCTGCCGCCTGGCCTGCCAGAATTAGAGGATACATTTACACCTGATACACGACCCGATAAGCTTTGGTTAAGGGAAGAGGCCGGACGTTCCTGAAGCGTTTCTGCTTTTACAGTACCTACTGCTCCGGTTAGATCTGATTTTTTAGCAGTTCCGTATCCTACAACAACAACCTCGTCTAAACCTTGCAATTGTGGTACTAACTTAATTGACATATTTCCGGAAGTAACCTTTACTTCTTGAGTGGTATAGCCTACATAGGAAACAATCAAAATCGCCTCGTCGGTTAGCCCCTTTATGCTGAAATTGCCATCATTGTCAGTTGTTGTGGTTTGTCCTGTACTTTTTACTTTAATGCTGACTCCGGGAATTCCAACACCCTTTTCATCTAGAATTTTCCCTTTTGCATCGATGGGGGGGATGCGCAGGTAAGCAGGATTTTTTTTTAAATAGTTTGCATGTAGTTGCATCGTTGTTGCCATGAACAGAACTGTTAACAGGCAAATAATTTTTTGGCGCAAAGCCACACCCTTGGGTGTCAAAGTTAAAAACTGGTTCATATTTGGGATGATTTAGTTAACTAGCAGATACCTTTTACGTTATTTTTATATCTGTTTCTTCTCCGATCTGAGATGCTTAATACGCATCCAGATTTTTAAAAGAAATAGATTTTAATAAAAGATATGATGCTATTACTATGAAAGTATAGTAAAGTTCAGTTGGATTGTTAACTTATTTTTGCAAATCATTAAGCTATTTTGCCATGTAATTAGTCTGGCAATTACCTTTCCCGATTATCTTAATGTATATGCCTTCATGCCCTGTTGGCTAATGCCGAATATTAATTTGTTATTGGTTTGTACTACGCTTCTCACATCTCCTTTTATATTAAAACCTGATTTTTGTTGAGAGATGTAGGTAAAACCGCCTTTACCGTTGCCTTTAAGAAGCGTGCCATAATTGGCGTCGTATTTTCCGAATCTGAGTCGGGCATGGCTAATGTTACCACATAACAGCAAATCTTTATTGCCATCCTTATCGTAATCAATGGAAGTAATGGTAAACACAGGCGAAAATTGAGCCTCGATAGGCAAGTTCAACTCTTTAAACTTACCTTTCCCATTATTAATAAAGGCTGTGGTTTTTAAACAATTGGCTTTTAGCCTGGATATTCCCTTTAGTTCCTCCTTCGTAAATATTTCTTTCATTGATGCATCGGCATAACTTTTATAGTCTGGAAAACGAGTGCGCATGATGCTCATCTGGTCAAGCATTTCATCTCTGGTTACGTAGGGGTAACTTTTTCCTTGAATGTAAAAGCATAATATAGGGTCAACGGAGCCATTGTCGTCAAAGGCTTTGTAATACATTTCTGCAGGTTCCTTTTCTGTTGCCTTGCATTGTGTGTTCAATCCGGTATTTCCAATCACTATATCTGGCAAGCCATCATTGTTTAGATCATCGATCAGTAATTTATTCCACCATCCTGAAAAGGGTTTCTCAAAATAATCAGTGGTTTTGTCAATCAGCTTTCCATTATTATTAATTAATACGGTAACAGGCATCCATTCTCCTACAACAATTAGATCCTGTTTTTTATCGCCATT
>NZ_CAMLHF010000160.1 GCF_946479715.1 uncultured Pedobacter sp.
CCAAACTTTTTATGTCATCAAGTAAACTTTTTGCCAACTCATAATCATTAGGGCTTAAAGTAACTGTTTGCGGGAATAAGCTTTGTTGTGATGCCCCTTTTCTATCTTCAAGATGCAAAATAAAACGTTCATACAAAACCCTTTCATGTGCCGACTGCTGATCTATTAACATAAGACCAGATTTAATCTGTGATATGATATAGCGGTTATGAAGCTGCATCAGTTGCTTCTGTACAGGAACAAGTTGATCATCGCCCTCATTATCAAGCAAATCAAGAGACGACTGCTGAGCAGGACTATGATTTGCGATTTCATAAAGAGAACCCCAATTTTTTGTACTTGCCGGCATTTTACCACCTCCCGATCCGTAGCTTTTAGGAAAACTTGCGTAAGAAGAATCCTGACTATAGGATGAATCTCTTACTGCCGGTTTATCTGCCGCAAAAGGGTTAAAATCCGGATTAAAGCTAATGCTCGGCGGTACTATTTCTTCGGGCGCTTTATGGGTTATCATACTGCTAAACCCGGTTTCCTGATCAAAATCTATGGTTGGGCTAATATTAAACCGCCCTAATGATCTTTTTACAGCAGAGTGCAGAATCGCATATATCGATTTTTCATCAAGATACTTAATTTCTGTTTTTGTAGGGTGCACATTGACATCAATCTTTGCGGGATCGATGTCAATAAATAACACATACAAAGGGAAATTATCATCTGGCAATAATTCCTCATAAGCCCTGTTCACTGCATGATTAAGGTACGGATCCTTAATAAACCTATTATTTACAAAAAAGAATTGCTCACCACGTGTCTTTTTAGCAAACTCGGGTTTACCTATAAATCCTTTTAAGTTAATGATAGAGGTTTCCTCTTCAACAGGAATTAAGCGTTCATTATAATTATTACCAAATAAATGGACTATTCTTTGTTTTAAAGCAGAAGCTGGCAGTCTATAAATTTCAACACCGTCATGATGCAGGCTAAAAGCAATACCTGGATTTGCCATTGCAACCCGCTGAAACTCATCAATAATATGACGCATTTCTGCCGGATTACTTTTTAGGAAGTTTCTTCTGGCGGGTGTATTATAGAATAAGTTTTTTATACTGATGCTCGTTCCTTCAGTCGTAGCTACAGGCTCCTGCTTAATGAAAGTGGCCCCTTCAATCTCAATCAAAGTTCCTATTTCATCTTCATGCTTGCGGGTTTTCATCTCAACTTGAGCAATGGCAGCAATAGACGCCATTGCTTCCCCCCTAAAACCCATGGTCCTGATTGCAAAAAGATCTTCAGCTTTACGGACTTTTGAGGTAGCATGGCGCTCAAAGCACATACGGGCATCGGTAACGCTCATCCCACACCCGTTATCTATAACTTGTATTAATGCTTTTCCGGCATCTTTAACAATCAATTGGATTTTATTAGCTCCCGCATCTATAGCGTTCTCTAATAGTTCTTTTACTGCCGATGCCGGGCGCTGCACCACCTCTCCTGCTGCAATTTGAATAGCAACACTATCGGGTAAAAGTTTTATTATATCTGACATTTATATTCCTTGGTAAAGGTTGCTAATTTATGCAAAATAAGCCTCATATCGGCTCTTCTTTTCAGATAATTGATGAGCATTCACCAGATATTACCATAAAATTACCATTATATTTACATCGCGATCCGCGCATCAAAAAGTTAAAAATTACGTTTGTAAGAACAAAACCTACATTAAGGGAGAAATACACCTATGAGAAAAAATAACCTGGCAGGTATCATTGCAATTAGTTTCCTCGCCCTATTTACATTCACAGCCTGTGCTCAGGACCATAAACAAAACGAACAAACGCTTGCTATTTTAAATACCATTGAGAGCAACACTACCCTATTAAATAACCATGAAAATGTAATTCCTCTGCTAAATCTTGATAAAAAAAGTATAGCATCCGTTAACCTGGGATTTACCAGTCAAACTATATTTGATAGCCTTTTAAATAAATACGCCAAAATTACATCATTCTCGTCTGCAAATTATCAAAATTCAGCTGCTT
This sequence comes from uncultured Pedobacter sp., assembly GCF_946479715.1. Next base: position 2,043 of record NZ_CAMLHF010000160.1, read on the forward strand.
TAAACGACCTCGAAGATGATCTGAAGTATTTCAATATCGTCATTATTTCTCTTCCGTCCGCAGCAGCTAATGACGCCCGTAATATCAATTTTATTCAAAGTTTAAGCAGTAACAAACAGGTTATTATTTCTTTATTTGGAGATGGACGAGCCCTTTCTTCCTTTGATGCAATTAAATCCCCAATTGTGTGGACTGATCAAAGCACACCTTTTGCCGCCGCTATTATACCTCAGGTAATTTTTGGAGGAATCGGGGTCAACAAAAAGCTTACTACTAACTTCTCAGCCAAGTACACCGCAAATTCAGGATTCACTACGCTTCCAATCCGGTTAAAATATACACTTCCGGAAGATGCAGGCATAAATACTGATAACTTAAGAGAGATCGACAACATTGCAAATGAAGCTATTAATGGGCGGGCTACTCCCGGGCTTGTAGTATTGGTAGCTAAAGATGGGAAAGTGGTTTTCAATAAAGGCTATGGCACACACACTTATGATGACAAAAGCCCCGATAAGGTTAGCGACATATTTGATCTGGCATCTATAACTAAAATTACTGCAACTACTCCAACTGTAATGCGGCTGTTTGAAGAAAAAAAGCTTAAACTGGATACAAATATAGGAGCTTACATCCCTAAGGCCAGAACAACGCCAATGAACAATATCCAGGTAAGAGAGGTTATGCTTCATCAGGCAGGGTTCATTCCATATATTCCATTTCACGATGCTATCAAGCCTACTGATCATAGTCCAGACTCTTCGGCTGCCTATCCAACAAAAGTGGCTGATGGATATTATGTAAGAAAGAATTATTTCAAAGACGTTATGTGGCCTAAAATGTTAAATGCCCCAATCAGAACCAGAGGCAAATATGTATACAGTGACATTAGCATGTATGTGATGAAGGATATTGTAGAACGTATCAGTGGAAAACCACTAAACGAATACGTTAGCGAGAATTTCTATCAACCACTTGGCATGCAAACTGCAGGTTTTCTGCCGCGTAACAGGTTCAGCAGAGATCAGATCATTCCAACAGAAAACGATACTTATTTCAGAAAAACTTTATTAGTAGGATACGTTCACGATCAGGGGGCGGCATTAGTTGGTGGAGTATCAGGACATGCCGGTTTATTTGCAAGTTCAAATGATATGGCCATTATGTATCAAATGTTGCTTAACAAAGGTACTTATGGGGGTCAGCAGTACTTTAAACCAGAAACAGTAGATATGTTTACTCAAAGGCAATCAGCCGTTAGCAGACGAGGATTAGGATTTGATAGATGGGATCCGGATTTGACAAAGAAATATCCTTCAGAACTTGCGTCCTCACAAACTTACGGGCATACGGGTTACACCGGTACTTGTGTGTGGGTTGATCCATCAAGAGGCCTGGTTTACATCTTTCTTTCGAACAGAGTAAACCCTTCTGTAAGTGATAAACTAAGCACAATGAAAATCAGAGGAAGAATCGAGGATGCAATAATTAAGGCTGTTGATAAGGGCGTAAAATAACCAACTAACCTTCTGAATTTCAAATAAATGTATAAATCACTACACAACTTTGTACATTTAAATACTGCAGTTCATATAGAGGTATTTTTTTCGTAAATTAGGTATAACCTAAAATCATATAGTTATGAAAAAAGTATCAATTATTGCGGTTCTGCTAATGCTTGTCGCAGTAGGCAGAGCCCAAACCCCGGACGATGCCATGATGAAAGCCTGGGAGGCCTACATGACACCAGGTGATGTACATAAAATGATGGCCAAAGATGATGGCACATGGGATGCCGAGGTAAGCATGTGGATGAGCCCCGATGCCCCACCAGCAAAAAGTACAGGCTCTTGCACAAACACCATGATCATGGGTGGGCGTTATCAGCAATCATCTTTTAAAGGGACTATGATGGGAAAACCTTTTGAAGGGATGGGCCTTATGGGATATGATAATGCAAAAAAAACATTTGTAAGTTCCTGGGTTGATAACATGGGGACCGGCATTATGAATATGGAAGGAACATGGGATGACGCAACAAAATCTATTACACTTAAAGGCAAAACTGCTGATCCGATGACAGGTAAGGACCTTGATGTTCGTGAAGTATATAAAGTAATTGACGATAAAAACCATCTGATGGAAATGTACATGACCACGGATGGAAAGGAAATGAAAACCATGGAGATTAAATTTACCAGAAAATAAGAATTTAATCCAGGTGATTTTTCACAATAAGGCCCAGTCTTGCAATCTTTCAAAGCAAAACCGGGCCTTATTGTTGAATATCTAATTTATTTTTTTAATCCAATTTCTCTCAATCTTTCATCAAGATACTCACCCGCGGTCATATCATCATAAACCTTAGGATGCTCAGCATCTATGCAAGATTCCAGACTTGTTAAATCCATATCAGAACGAGGATGCAAAAAGAAAGGAACCGAAAAACGTGAGGTTTTCATCAGCTCTCTTGGCGGATTTACAACCCTATGTGTTGTAGATCGAAGTTTATTGTTTGTTAACCTTTGCAGCATATCTCCCACATTTACCACAATATCAGTATGGCCAGCTTTAATAGGCAGCCATTCATTACTGCGTGTTAACACCTCCAGACCATCTGCACTTGCCCCGATCAACAAAGTGATAAGGTTAATGTCTTCATGAGCACCTGCACGAACTGCATCATCCGGTAAAGCATCAGGATCCTGAATAGGGAAATAATGAATCCCTCTTAAAATTGAATTACCATTATGAACATGCTTATCAAAATATTCGATCGGAAGTTCCAGATAAGTAGCAATTGCACGCAACAAATGCTTACCATTCCCCTCCAAACGTTGGTAGATCTCTCTTGTAACTTCATTAAATTCCGGGATCTCTTCAAGGTACTCATTGTCCGGATATTGACTTTTAATAGGATCACCATCCATAACCTCCTGGCCAATTTGCCAGAACTCTTTTAAATCAGCTGTTTTAGCTCCTTTTGCGGTTTCTTTACCGGCACTGGTATAACCTCGCTGACCAGCAAGTTCAACTCTTTCATATTTTTTCTTCTGCTCAACAGAAAGACTAAACATTGATTGTATATTCTTATACAGCTTTTCGATTAATTCCTGACTTACCTCATGATTAGTGATGGTTACAAAACCAGAATCGTTAAATGCCCTGCCCAATTCGTCAGAGAATTTTTTACGCTGTTCTTCATTTCCATTGATGTATGAACCAAGGTCCAGACAAGGAATATAAGGTGTTGACATAGTGATTTATTTTTATGAGTAATAACAATCTAATTTAAGAAACAATTGTTAATAAACAGTAAAGGCACATCGGTAACATATATAACATTCTGCAAGTAACTACCTTAAGTTATTCACAAGATCAATGACAAAATAAGATTATCAGGTAATTGTAAACTTAGAATGAAATCAAATTAATTAAAAACTATGTACCTTCCTGCTACGTAATTTTACATGAAAGATGATTTTCAAAATTGTATTCAAATTATGAGAAATATATTAATTATGGCTATAATCCTTTTGTCGGCAGGTGGTGCAGATGCGCAGTCTAAAGGTCTGCAAAAAGCGACATTCGGCATGGGATGCTTCTGGTGTTCAGAAGCGCTATTTCAGCGCTTAAATGGGGTTACAAATGTTAAATCAGGTTTTGAAGGAGGCAATGTCCCTAATCCATCCTACGAAGATGTATGTACCGGAGCAACTGGTCATGCAGAAGTAATTGAGGTTACTTATGATCCTGCTAAAATAAAATACGATGAACTTCTTGAAGTATTTTGGAAAAGTCATGATCCAACAACCCTAAATCGTCAGGGTGCGGATGTTGGCACTCAATATCGCTCAGTTGTTTTTTATCACAATGAAGAACAAAAAGCGTTGGCAGAAAAATATAAAAAGGAATTGAATGATACCAAAGCCTTTGGTAAGCCAGTTGTAACAGCTATCAATAAGGCATCTACATTTTATGTAGCAGATGGATATCACCAGGATTATTTCAATAAAAATAGTAATCAGCCATACTGCCGCCTTGTAATTTTACCAAAAATGGAGAAACTCGAAAAAATATTTAAAGCGAAGCTGAAACATTAGAAAGCCTTTCCAATAATTGAGGAGGGTGTCCAAAAGTGTAAGGTCGACATCACGGCAGAATGTCGACCTTACACTGGAATATAGTATTACTATATTCCAATTTTAAGTCCAACGTTTAACCCCAATCCACCAATATTAATATACGAACGTAAATCATCTGAAGGCTTAGTAGGATCATAATTAGGCTGTCCTTTAACATTCATTGTAGAATTAATGGTTTTATGATAGTTAACCTCCCTGTCACCTTTCGGCTGATCTTCTAGAGTCAGTTGTTTTGACCCTGCCGGAGTGTTTGTGGCATTAACAACTACAGTTGCTGTTCCATCGTAACTCCTAAGTTCTTTATCTTTACCACCAACAGAAATATTACGATATTCTATTTCTGAGAAGAAACTTATATTATTTCCAAGCTTATAATCAAATCCTAAAGCACTTTGAAATCCTATTGTTGGTTTTGGATTGATGCGCTCTTCTCTTGCCAAAACAAGAGTTGTACGAGTACCCGGAGGAGACACTGTTCCCTGAGAAGCTGCAATCTGACCAGTCTGATCATTAACTGAAGTATTGATTTGCAAATATCCTCCAACCGGAACTATCACCCCAATTTTACTATATGGCTGGAATTTCCCTGTATTCGGAATTCGGAAAACTAATGCTGGTGTTACATCAAATGCTTTTACTTTACCCACAGCATGCAGGCTTAACACATTTGTTCCATTATTTATTACAGTTTGCCTCAGCATATCCTGCTCTTCACTCTTAAAATAATTAAGTCCCACTTCCAAGCCAATAATCTTATTAAACTGATAACCACCAACCAGGCCTACCCTAAAACCTTGTCCAAAAGACCCTGTTAATGCTGTTTCTGAAGTTGTTGTGGTTGCACTTGCACCAGTTCCAGTAATAGTTGTTGTTTTATCTCTCGCCAATTGCCCGTTTATTGCCGGAAATTCAACTGGTGTTACTTTCATAAAATAGCTACCGGTTGGTTTAATGTAAAAGCCTTTTTCTTGTGCTAATGAAGACAGAGAGGCAGTGGCTAGTAATACTGCTGATAGAATTAACTTTTTCATAGTAGATTAAATTTGGTATGTGTATGCACTCGTTTTTATTTATGCATGCATAACAATTAACGTATGAAACCAGAAAAAAGTTTGTTATCATTTTAAAGTCATAAGCTTTAGTATTTTTTTTTGTTTTGACTAACGTAACTACATTTGCTAACACTGTTATTTTTAAAGCTTGTGTTAGAGCTGAAAATAAGTGCAAAACGATAAAAAAAAATTAAAGATTTTCAATATGAGCTTAATAGAAGCCTTAAACTGGCGATATGCCACAAAAAAAATGAATGGTGAAAAAGTTTCACAAGATAAAGTTGATCAGATTCTGACAGCTGCACACTTAGCACCAACATCATCAGGTTTACAACCATTTAAAATTATAGTTGTTACCAATCCTGAGCTAAAAGAAAAAATTAAGGCTGTAGCTTATGGACAATCCCAGATTACTGATTGTTCTCATTTATTAATCTTTGCGGCCTGGGACAACTATACCGAAGAGCGTATCAAGGCGGTTTTTAGTCGGACCAACAATGAGCGTGGCCTGCCAGACTCAGCAACAGCAGATTATGTAAATAATTTGGTTGGTATTTATACAGCAAAAACTGAAGAAGAAAACTTCCACCATGCAGCTAAACAATCTTATATTGGTTTTGGAGTTGCATTAACAGAAGCTGCTATATTGAAAGTAGATGCTACCCCAATGGAAGGTTTTGATCCGGCAAAAGTTGATGAATTATTAGGTTTAAGAGAACAAGGATTGCGTAGTACAACTTTACTCCCATTAGGATACAGAGATGCAGCCGGCGATTGGCTTGTAAACCTTAAAAAGGTTCGCACCCCTTTACAAGATTTTGTAATTGAATTCAAATAACATAGAAGTTGCTGAATTAGATTCAGCGTAACAAAAAAATTAAGAAGATCCTGAAACCATATTCAGGGTCTTTTTTTTGTCTTAATACCCTGTATTAAATAGCAATGATATGTCAAAATATGTTAAAGATGCATGGTAACTAACCTATTCAATTCATAAATGAATATATTAGCATGATTAACAGCATACCATTTTGATGAGATTCGTAAAATTTGTAATTGCCCTAATATTATTTTCAACTGCATTGCAGCTTTCTTCATATGCACAGCAAGACAGTATTGTTTTAGATAACATAATGAACAAATCTAAAAAACTTGCGGAAGAACGTCCGACAGAAAGAGTTTATGTTCATTTCGATAAACCTTATTATAGCGTAGCTGATACCATATGGTTTAAAACGTATTTAACAATGGAACAAAATCTTCCTTCCATACTAAGTAAAATCGTTTATGTTGATGTAATAAACAGTAGTGATTCTTTAGTTCAAACCATAAAACTACCCGTTGTAAAAGGCGTGGCTGCAGGGAATATACCCCTTACCCCTGGCACTTACAAACAAGGAAACTACTATATAAAAGCATATACTTTATGGATGCTAAACTTTGGAGAAGACTTTTTCTTTAGCAAAACCATCCCTGTAGGCGAGGCAATTGATAAACAATTGATTACTCATTTTAGCTATAAAACTACTCAAACGGATAAAAACCAAAACATTGAAGCAATAGTCCAATTCAAAAACAGTGAGAACATTGCTCAGGCAAATAAAACAGTAAACTGGAGGGTAACTTCTAATTTTGATGTAGTTAGTAAAGGCAAAGGCACTACCGATCAGAATGGAATTTTAAGGATAAAGATTGATTCCCGGAAAGAACCCATCACAAGTGGAGAACTTATAACCGACATGACTTTAAGCGAAACGAATATAGTTACTTCGAACTTCAAGCTTAAACCTGCTAAAAGTGCCAACGATGTTCAATTTTTCCCGGAAGGCGGAGATTTAATTATCGGTGTAGCCACAAGAATTGCTTTTAAGGCCATCAGCGGATCAGGACTCGGCGTTGAATTAAAAGGTACAATTACTGACAATGGGGGCAATACGCTTACCAATTTTACTTCAAGCCATTTAGGGATGGGCTCCTTTTATCTGAATGCAGAGAATAATAAAGTATACACCGCAAATATTACGTTTAAAGACGGTACCACTAAGAGCATCGAATTACCAAAGCCAGTGGCCTCTGGCATTACACTCCAGGTAACCAATACAGATCCATTAGCTTTAGGCATTAAAATATTTGCCAATGAAGCCTATTTTGAAGCGAACAAAGGAAAAATGGTATTCATTGTAGGATCCAATGGTGGAATTGTTTACTACGCAGCAAAAACCAAGTTAAATAGCCTGGTTACAAATGCCAAAATTCCGAAAGATAAATTCCCGGCAGGCATCACTCAAATTACTCTTTTCTCTGAAGCAGGTGATCCTGTGAGTGAAAGATTGGCATTCAACTATCCAAAAAGCACCATAAATGTATCTTTAAAAACTGATCTGGCAGCCTATAAGCCTAGGCAAAAGGTCAAAATGACTGTTACAGCAAAAAACGGTGCAGTACCTATTGAAGGAAATTATTCTATCTCTGTTACCGATGATCAAAAAGTTCCTGTTAATGAAGATAATGAAATAACTATTTTAAGTTCTCTATTACTAACCTCTGATTTAAAAGGTTACGTTGAAAAACCAAACTATTATTTCAATAAGCCGGATGAGAAAAAAATAAGTGACCTGGATGTACTTATGCTTACACAAGGTTACCGTCGTTTTAATTTTAAAGATATCATGACCGGGCCACTCACACCGCTTACCTTATTACCTGAACAAGATATGAGAATCACAGGTACATTAAGAGATCGTACAGGTATGCCTGTTAGAAAAGGCGCATTAAGATTAACCGTTACAGGAAGTAAATATTCTGCAGAGGCATTAACCAACAACACAGGTGTATTTGCGTTCCCTAACCTTAACATTCCAGATTCATCAGAAGTAGTAATAAATGCAAAATATAACGCCAATGGCTCAAGCTTAATGATATTACTTGATGGTCAAATGGCCCCTCCTGTTTCAAAAAATCCTAAACAAATTGACGAGATTGTTAATATAGACAGCGCATTAGCGCCTTATTTAAACAACAGTAAAAAACAATATAGCTACCTCCGTACGCTTAAAGAGGTAAAAATTGAAGGCGCTAAGGCCAAAAGACCAAGCCACGCAGATTATCCATCTTTATCCGGATTGAGCAATATTACCGGAACAACAATAGATGGCGATCGTTTCCAAGGATGTAACACATTCGCATTATGTTTGCAAACACAGGCAATGGGCCTAACTTTCTTTGAGAATAATTTCTATGTAACCAGAGATTATAATCAAGGGAACAAAACACCGGTTCAGATTTTCATCAATGGTACACCTAGCGATTATTTTGCACTAACCGCAGTTCAATCTTCAGAAGTTGAATCTGTAGAGATATTTCCAAGGGATGAACTAGGCACAGTAAACAGACTTTACGGCACCAACGGAGTATTGGTTGTGAACATGAAAAAAGCTCCTAAAGGTACAAAAATGAGTTTAGCAGAATTTAAAAAACTTATGCCCGAAGCCAACCTGTTAAAGTTTAGCCCTAAAGGGTTTAGTACACAAAGAGAATTCTATTCACCTAAATATGTAAATGCAGCCAGCACTTATAATTTTAATGATTTACGCAGTACGATTTATTGGAATCCTAAAGCAATTACGGATACAACAGGTGTATTATCGTTAGATTATTATAATGGTGATGGAAATGGCACCTATAGAGCTGTAATTGAAGGGGTAGACAAAGACGGAAATATATACCGCTCCGTCTACCGTTATACGGTTAAATAATTAGCGTTATTGCCCGTTATTTTCTGTCTCTTCGTGTTCGCATTTGATGCCGGCTTCCGTCATTTTCCAAACGGTGAACTCACTGTTTGAATCATGATCGCAATCCCAATAGCCATAACCATCCAGGTAACGGCTAAAATCTTTGCTTATGTTTAACCTGGTTCCAACAGGAACTTTTAATGTAAGCTCAACCTCTTGTCCGCGCCAATTCCCTGCTTTAACAAACTGCAACATTGGACTGAAGGTTAGTAAAGAATCATGCTGCAGGAAATCGTAATGGATATTCTGCGCATTTTTTAATGCCATTTCAAAAGTCCTACCCCTCGCTTTATAATATTGGCTCAAAGAGGGCTTTCCATTTTCACTTCTCTCAATATTTAACCTGATGTTCCTTGGCGCATCAAAGTTATGATCAAGATCAGTTAAAATTCTGCGCCCATTGTAATTTCCAGGATCAATGCTGTAACGTAAACTGTCTTCTTTTGTGAAGAATCTTGTTCTATCAATATTTAACGTATATGTCTGATATGGTTTCACTTCACTCACTTGTGTAAATTCAGCACCTTCTTTAAACTCAGATCCAATTTTAACCACATAAAATGAAGTCACCGCCACACCTGCAAGCCAGATAATTAACAGCCCAAATGAAAGTGACTTATTAACTGGTCTGCTGTTAAAAGCTACCCGGATAGAAAAAAGAACAAGGGCAAGAACCGGAATCATAAAAACTAAAAAAGCTGCAATAGCCGAAGCAGTTATATACTCATGATTTATGATGTTGAGCGGGAACATCTGATAAACATTTGAATCCCACATACCTAGTAAAGCTGCCAGGGCTACAATAAGGAATAAAATAATCAATGATCCAAAAGCAATAATACCAGCGGCGATAATTTTGAATATAACCTTACCGGTTCCATTAATAAAATTACCCAAAACATCAAGGAACTCAGCTATAAAGCCTCTGGACTGATGTACCAAGGGCTGCAGATAACTATTAGCAAAACCTTTTAAGTTTGCTTCCTCGCCTCTCATTGTCATTTTCTCAGCTTTAGTAACAGCTCTCGGTATCATAATCCACAATACAACGTACGCTAATATTCCAGATCCGCCCAGAAAAATTGTGGCAATAGCTATAAGTCTAACTAAGCGTGATTCTACATCCAGATAGTGGCTTAAGCCAGAACATACACCGGCAATCATTGCCTGATCCGTATCTCGGTAAAGTTTTTTCACACTAAAATGAGGAGGGGCAACATACTCTTGAGTTTCCTCTTCTTCTTCTTCCGACGACTCAAAATCTTTAACTGAACCCATCTGGGCAGTAACTACCTGAACGTCCTGAATATTAATCACCTGCCTTTGCTGATTGGTCAATATTTCTGCAAACATCTCTGCAATTCTATTTTCTATATCAGTTACAATTTCAAAATCATCGGCATTCTTTGCAAAATGCTGTTTTACTTCATTTAAGTAAACCGTAAGCATTTCATAGGCATCCTCTTCTATATGAATGATGGAGTTGCCAATATTTATGTTGAGTGTCTTCTTCATTACTTATTAATATTTATTTGGTCGTTGGTATCATTATCTGCAACTTTCTTTGAAGTATTTATTGCGTACGACAGTTCCTGCCACGTAGCGTCGAGTTGGCTAAGTATCGATTTACCTTTTTCTGTAAGCAAATAATATTTTCTGGGTGGACCAGAGGTAGATTCTACCCAATTATAGCTCAACAGGCCATTATTTTTTAAGCGGGTCAGCAAAGGGTACAATGTCCCCTCAACAACAAGCAATCTTGCTGATTTCAACTCAGCTATAATATCCGAGGCATAAATCTCGCCCCTGGATATGATAAGAAGCACACAGTATTCCAGTATGCCCTTTCGCATTTGCGTTTGCGTATTTTCTGCTATCATAATACAAAGTTATATGTTTTATATAGTAATATGCAATACATAGTACTGTATAAAAATAAAAATATGCTACATCTTACTGATTTACAGACAAATAATTTTAAATGAAAGATATGACTATACCCGAAAAACTGGGAATTGAGCAGAGATATCAACGAAAAATCAAAGTTATTAACATTTTAACCTCTGAATGCTAATTTGGCTCACAGTTTGCAATAATCAATACATCTACTTGAAAACCATCTATCTATGTTAACAAAAACTTTTTCCTTAATTAATATATTCGCCAGGCGAAAAGAGGAGGCACCCCCTAAAGAATTGACCAGAAAACAATGGATAACTGCCGATCGAATTGTAATGATTGTTCTTTTTGCCAGTGCTATTATTGGCGCTATTCTTTTTTCTTAATTACAACAGCAGCGTATCTATTCTGTGCGCTTGTACCCTATCTTGATATTCGGACCAGGTATAAATGGTAAAATGTCCATCTTGAGACGCCACCAATGCCGTTG
>NZ_CAMLHF010000161.1 GCF_946479715.1 uncultured Pedobacter sp.
CATGTGCAGATGAGGCTTACAAAATTACAATTAGGGTAGTAAGTGAAACGGCCTATCAAAATCTGTTTTCTTATAATCTATTCTTAAGACCGGAAGACGGCGATATTCAAGAGAGACCGGAATGGACTATTATTGCCTGCCCTTCTTTTTTGGCAGATCCGGTAATAGATGGAACAAGACAACCTAACTTTTCAATCCTTAATTTTTCAAAAAAGATAATACTTATTGGAGGATCCGGATATACAGGTGAAATTAAAAAGGGGATCTTTTCAGTGCTGAACTTTATTCTTCCTGAGCAGAAACGCACACTCTCAATGCATTGTTCTGCAAATGTTGGGAAAAAAGGGGATACAGCAATATTTTTTGGCTTATCAGGAACCGGTAAAACTACCCTTTCGGCAGATCCGGAACGCGGATTGATCGGAGATGATGAACATGGCTGGGGAAGGGAATCTGTATTTAATTTTGAAGGGGGCTGTTATGCAAAATGTGTGGATTTAACTATTGAAAAAGAACCACAAATTTTTAATGCAATAAAATTCGGTGCTTTGTTAGAGAATACCAATTACTTTGAAGGAAGCCGAACTGTTGACTTTTCCAACATAGATAAAACGGAGAATACCAGGGTTGCATACCCAATAAACTATATTGATAATGCCATTGTCCCTTCAATTGCTCCAGAACCAAAAAATATTTTCTTTCTTACTGCAGATGCTTTTGGCGTTTTACCTCCAATTGCTAAATTAAATACGGGACAAGCGATGTTTCATTTTGTATCTGGATACACCGCAAAAGTTGCGGGCACAGAAGCAGGTGTTACTGAGCCTCAATTGACCTTCTCTGCTTGTTTTGGTAAGGCGTTCATGCCACTTCATCCTACAAAATATGCAGAACTCCTTGGAGAAAAGATGGAAAGGAATAATGTAAATGTATGGCTGGTTAATACTGGCTGGAGTGGGGGGGCTTATGGAGAAGGTAAGCGAATGAAGTTAGTATATACACGTGCAATGATTTCTGCAGCTTTGAATGGAAACCTTGAAGATGTAGAATTTACCACTGACCCTGTTTTTGGGTTACGAATTCCACTAACCTGTCCAAATGTTCCATCAGAAATTTTGAATCCAAGAAATACCTGGGCAAACAAGCAAAAGTATGATCATAAAGCCAATGAACTTTCTTTGGCATTCGTAAATAATTTCAAGCAATTTGAAGCCTTCGCAAACGAAGAAATGATTAGTTCACTACCAAAAATAACCGAAAACACAGTTTAAAGCTTTTTTTTTACCTAAAAATTTGCATTTCAGTTTTTTTTTAGTTTTAATTGCGAAAGATTGTCTCCGCAACGAGACAATCTTTTTTAATTATACAGTAATACGTTAGGTATAACGGGAGTGCAAACGGATAAAATTGACGGGACAAAACGAATTAGCAAGCTAACGATTATTTAATTTGGAATTAAAATCAAAGTTATAAATTTGTTACGGCAACAATTGTTTGTAATAGTCGTTGTGTGTATTACGGAATATTTAATCTAATTTTAAAAAACAAAGTACTAAAAACTAAAAAACTAAAAAAAAATGGCAAACGCACCAAAACCAACAACAGTTAAAAAAGAAGGCTCTTCTACAGCTTCAAATTTATTCGCTACTCTTACTATTCCAATTTGTATCATTATTGGTATATGTGTTTACAAATTTATTTTCGGAGATAGAGGGAATTTCATCGATGGGGCTGATCCAGATCTTCACGATACACTTCCAAAAGTAGGTAACTACATGGGGATGGCTTACAAAGGTGGGGTTATCGTACCTGTTCTATTGGGTATGTTTCTTATGGTAATTGTATTCTCTATCGAGCGTCTTATTGTAATTGGTAAAGCAACTGGAAAATCTAGCTTGGATTCATTCGTTAAAAAGATCCAAGGATTTTTAAATTCAAACAACATCGAAGCAGCCTTAAGTGAGTGTGATAAACAACAAGGTTCGGTTGCTAACGTGATCAAATCAGGATTGAAAAAATATCGTGAGATGGAAGTTGAGGCAAACATGGATACAGATCAAAAATGTTTAGCTATCCAAAAAGATATCGAAGAAGCTACTACTTTGGAAATGCCAATGTTAGAGCAAAACTTAACTGTAATCGCTACTTTGGTATCAGTAGGTACATTAACAGGACTATTAGGTACAGTAACAGGTATGATCAAGGCCTTCGGTGGTTTGGCTAACTCTGGTGCCCCGGATCAGGCTGCATTGGCAACTGGTATTTCTGAGGCCCTAATTAACACAGCTACTGGTATCGGTACTTCTACTTTTGCGATTATCATGTATAACATCCTTACTTCTAAAATTGATAAATTAACTTATGCAATTGATGAAGCAGGTTTCAGTATCATTCAAACTTACGCCAGTACACATAAATAAAAAATAATGTATTTTTTTTTACCGGCTTTATGGAAAACCGGAAGAATTAACATCATTAGTAAAAAGTAAGTTTATTTATTAAATATTATGGCAAGAGCAAAGGTTCAAAGAAAGAGTACTTCGATAGATATGACCGCCATGTGCGATGTATCTTTCCTGCTGCTTACTTTCTTTATATTAACAGCAACAGCGCGCCAGCCGGATCCTTTGGAAGTAACAATTCCAAGTTCTACCTACAAGATTAAAGTTCCTGATTTGGATATGGGGATTTTATCGATTGGTCAGGGTAAAGTTTTCTACGAAATCGTAGGAAAGGACGTAAAAATGGCAACGCTTGATAAAATAGGAGAGCAGTACAAAATTCAGTTTACTCCTGAAGAGAGAGAACGTTTCGGTGTTCTTGGATCATTCGGAGTTCCTGTAAGCAGCTTGAAAAAGTTTATCATGATGAATGGTGACGAGAGAGATAAGTTTGCTAAGGCCAACTTGGGTATCCCGGCTGATTCAACAAACAATGAATTGTCTGAATGGTTGTTGCAATCTCGTAAAGCGGTTGCGGAATTACACCAGACTTCAATGAGGATAAGTATCAAGGGCGATTCTGAAGAAAAATATCCAAACATTAAAAAGATTGTTGATATTCTTCAGAAGCAAAAAATTAACAAATTTAGTTTAATTACATCGGCCGAGGGCGATGCTAAATAAAATCATACTATGGCAGAATTAGATACCTCCGGCGGAGGTGGGAAAAAAGGTGGCAAAGTAAGAAGTAAGAAAGCAAATACCAAAGTAGATTTAACTGCCATGGTAGATTTAGCATTCTTGCTGATCACCTTCTTCATGTTAACCACCTCGTTGTCAAAGCCGATTGCAATGGACATTGCAAAACCTGATCAAGAGGACAATGATGTGAAAAACGAGCTTCGTGCATCTCAGACCATGACAATTCTATTGGGTAAAAACAATAAGGTTGCCTGGTATATGGGAGAAGCAGGAAAGACTCCACCAAATATTGAGAGCTTTGCTGAGGTTAGAAAATCAATACTAAAAAATAAAGACGAGGTAAGTAAAACTACCGGCCGACAAATAGTGATAGTAGTGAAACCAACAGAAGGAGCTACTTATAAGAATTTTGTTGATATAATGGACGAGTTAAATATCGCTAAAATTAAAACTGCTCCGGCTATTGATGATGTAAACATTATCGATAGTGAGAAAGATGCGATGAAACAAGCTGGGATATTATAAATAATTATAAACATAAAAATATTAGGCTATGTTTGGTTCTAAAATAGATTTATTAAAAAGGGATTGGCTTGATGTTGTATTTGCCAACAAGAACAAAAGCTACGGGGCTTACGAGCTTCGTCAGAGAAGTTCTGCTAATACAACGAAATCATTGCTAATAGCATCAACAGCATTTGTGTTGTTGTTCTTATCCCCTAAAATTATGGAGTTATTCAAAGGAAAAGCTCCAGAAGAGGAAATTGTTAAGCAAACGGAAGTAGTGGTACAGCCACCTCCTCCTGTAAACCCGGAAACACCTCCACCGCCACCGGTTGAGCCACCGCCGCCAAAACAGGATCAGGTTAAATTCCCTCCTCCAATTGTAAAACCGGATGAGTTGGTACGTGATGAAGAACCGGTTGAGATTGAAGACTTGAAAAAGGCTGACCCAGGTCAGAAAACCATTGCCGGTGACCCTGATGCGGATATCGTTATCGCAGGTCCTGCAGGTGATGGCCCTAAACAAGCAGCTGTAGTAGAGGATACCAAAGTTTATGACTTTGTGAGTCTTGAAACGCAGCCATCTTTCCCTGGTGGTATGGAGAAATTCTACGCTTATTTGAAAAAAGCGGTAAGATATCCTCCTATGGCTCAGGAAAACAACATTCAAGGTAAAGTGTTTTTATCATTTGTTGTTGAAAAGGATGGTAGCTTAACTGATATTAAAGTTGATAGAAAACTTGGTGGTGGTACAGATGAGGAAGCTGTTAGGGTACTAAAAGCAAGTCCAAGATGGATCCCAGGAGTTCAAAACGGTAAAAAGGTTCGTGTGAAATATAACATCCCAATCAGTTTTACCTTATCACAATAGAATACAATGTTTAATTTAAAAACATTTATGCAGAAATCGCCTCAACAGCGATTTCTGTTTATTTTAGGGCTAGTTATGTTTGCCTTTTACCTGGTTCTAGGCCTTACATTAATCATTTGGAAAGACATGCCGGTAACCATCGAGCGGACTTATAGAATTCTCCTTGGTGTGTTACTTATCGTTTATGCAGCAATAAGATTTACCCGGGTAATTAATCAAAAGGATAAATAAATAATGAAGAATCTAAGCTTTGCGTTCATTTTTCTGGTGCTGCTGTCTTGTAAAAATAAAAAACAGGCTGACGTTGTTGAACAAACACGGACATCGGGTTCGGTTAAGATTCTTGTTGATGAATCTTTTTCTTCGATTATCGCTGATCAGATCATGGTATTTAAATCTGATTATAAGCATGCGGAATTTGCTATAACTGCCGGTAACGAGAATAAAATAGTGCCTGCCTTTTTAAATGATAGTATTAGGGTAATCATATTATCCAGGATGCTAACACCCCAGGAAGATAAGATATACAGAAACAGAAGTATCGTCCCGAAGACATCCAGGTTTGCCATAGATGGAATTTCATTACTTACTCAGAAGGACGATCTTGATTCAAATATCACAGTTGAAGAGGTGATAGCGATATTAAAAGGAACCTCAACCAGTGGGAAACAGCTTGTTTTTGATAATGCCTATTCCAGTACGTTGCGGTATTTTAAAGAGCTGGCTCAAATCACAGAACTTCCGAAAAAGGGAGTTTATACTTTGAAGAACAATAATGACGTTATAAAGTACGTTGCTGAAAATAAGAATTTTATAGGAGTAGTCGGTGTAAATTGGTTAATAGCTAATAATTCCGATATGACTTCTTATATTGCAAAGGTGAAAACGATGGGGGTGAAGAATATTAAGGGGAAAAAGGGGGATAATGCATACTATCGTCCCGATCAGGCAAATCTAATTAGTGGTATTTATCCGTTTTTAAGAAATGTTTACATCATAAATTGCGAGGGACGCGATGGTTTAGGCACAGGTTTTGCAAACTGGTTATTAAGCCCGAGAGGTCAGTTGATCGTACTGAAATCTGGACTTGGTCCACATAAGATGATGTCACGGGATTTTAACTTGAAGAATACAAAGTAAATTTTATATTTGGAAAACGAAAGTAATGGGCAGGGTAAGATGATTATGATTTTAGAAATGCCTTTTTAAATATTTGAAACTAAAAACAAAATAGCGAACCATGAAAGCTGCAAAGCCGGCTTCATAACAATTAATTGAAAATAGAGGAACTATGAAAATGACAAAGAAAGCAATAACCTTAGGTTTAGGTTTAGTAGTGATGGGTTCTGCCTCTTTTGCTCAGAGCATTACCGATGCAAAGAAGGCGATAGATGCCGAACAGTACCAAAAAGCGACTTCAATGCTTAAAGCATTGGTGTCGTCACAAAAAGGCAAAGGGGAGAATTACTTTAGTTTAGGTGATGTTTATTTAAGAAGGGATTATATTGATTCTGCTAGAGCTGCCTTTACTCAAGGTGTGACAGCTGATGCAAAAAATCCTTTAAATTATATAGGTTTAGGTCAGGCTGATCTTGCTTCAAATAATGCTGCGTCAGCTAAAACAAATTTTGATAAAGCAATTGAAGTTTCTTCAAAAAAAGACTTTACTCCATATTTGTATATAGGAAAGGCTTATTTGGAGGGTGAAAAACCAGATTTTGCAGCAGCACTACCTAACTTGCAAAAAGCGGAAGAGCTTGATGATAAAGATAAAGAAGCAGAAACATTTGTTGCTTTAGGTGATTATTATGCAGCTCAAAGAAAAAACTCAGAAGCACTTCAAAACTACATGAGAGCTTTGAGTATTAATCCGGCCCTTTACAGATCTACAGTTCAGATTGGAAGAATGTATAAAGAGTCAAGAGCATTCAGTGATGCAGAAGTTGAATTGAAAAATGTAATAGCTGCTGATCCAAATTATGGACCTGCTTACCGTGAGTTAGCTGAGCTTTATATGCAATGGGGAAATCAGGAGCCTGCAAATTTCGATGCTAAAGCGGCAGAAGCATTAACAAACTATAAAAAATATCTTGATCTGACTGATAAATCATATGATTCAAGATTACGTTATGCTACTTTCTTGTTTTACGCGAAAGACTTTAAAACGCTGGAACAAGAAACTTCAGAACTTGCTTCAGTAAATCCGAATGATCCTAAAAGTTTGATCGTTTCAAGGTTGAGAGGATATTCTGCATATGAAAACAAAAACTATCCTCAGAGTTTACAGTACATGAAAGACTTTTTTGCGAAGGTAAAAGATACTTCACGTATTATCTCTGATGACTATATGTACCTTGGTAAAGCCTTAATGAAGGACTCTACTGATAAGGCCAATGACAGTTTAGGTTTAGTAAATGTGATTAAAGCGGTTAACATGGACTCTACTAAAGTTGAGGCTCTGGCGGAACTTGCAAAATCATATTATGATGCAAAGAACTACCCTAAAGCAATTGCAACATATGATGTGGTTAACCGTTTGAACCCAGAAGGTAAAGGATCATTGTATAACTATTTCTATCACGCTATTGCATC
Source organism: uncultured Pedobacter sp. (assembly GCF_946479715.1). The sequence goes on from NZ_CAMLHF010000161.1 coordinate 7,111, forward strand.
TTATGTGTCTTATTATAAAGCTTATACTGCAAAGACTAATCCGTCTAAACAGATTTTAGTGAAAGGAGATTCTTCGTTAGCGAAATTACTGAAGTTAGCCCCATCAACATATGATGCCATTTTGTATAGAGCTAGAATTAATGACTTTATGGATGATGAAGCAAATCCAACAGGATTAAAGATACCTTTTTACCAACAGTATTTAGATTCTGTTGAGGCTCATGTAGATAAGCAAACTCCGGCAGTAAAAAAGAATATGGTAGAGGCTTATAATCAAATTGCAGGTTTTTCTTCATACAAAGAAGATAAAGTAAAAGCAAAATTATTCTGGGACAAAAGTTTAGCTATTGATCCAGCAAATACCACTGCATTAGAAGGTATTAAATCGTTAACAGCTCCAGCTCCAAAAGCTGCAGCTAAGCCAAAGAAAAAGTAATAATTTTATAATAAAAGAAAAAGGCGGGGTTGTTATCCCGCCTTTTTCTTTTATTTTTGCCTAATAATTTATATTTAAATGGAAACTCAAAGCGTACCTGTAGATTTTTTACCAATTATATTTCAAGTAGTTGTTGCCTTAGGATTTGTGGTGGTTACTTTAATCGCGACACACTTTTTAGGCCCAAAAAGAAAAACAGCTGATAAGCTGGCAACATTTGAAGCAGGTGTAAAAGTTGTCGGTAATGCTCGTCAGCCATTTTCCATAAAGTATTTTCTAGTCGCTATTCTGTTTGTCCTGTTTGATGTGGAGGTAATATTTATGTACCCGTGGGCAGTTAATTTCAGAGCACTTGGAATGTCTGGAATGATAGAGATGTTCATCTTTATGGGAACCTTATTATTAGGCTTTATTTATGTCATAAAGAAGAAAGCATTGGATTGGAATTAGATTATTTAGATTGTTTCTAAATGCCCTCAACTTAATTCATTTGCTTTTAAAAAATTGTAGATTTGTGGTTCATTCTTTAAAGGAATGAACCTTTTTCGTTTTGTATCATGAGTAACATCAATATAGTAGACGCGCCTCCAGGCATAGAAGGATCTGGTTTTTTTGCTACTTCCTTAGACAAGGTTATCGGCCTGGCCCGTTCCCATTCATTATGGCCTTTGCCATTTGCCACTTCTTGCTGTGGTATCGAGTTTATGGCTACCATGGGGTCTCATTATGACTTTGGCCGATTCGGATCTGAGCGCTTAAGCTTTTCTCCTCGTCAGGCAGATTTATTAATGGTAATGGGGACAATAGCAAAGAAAATGAGTCCGGTTCTTAAACAGGTATATTTGCAGATGGCAGAACCCCGCTGGGTGATGGCCGTTGGAGCTTGTGCATCAAGTGGAGGTATTTTTGATACTTATTCTGTTTTACAGGGAATAGATGAAATTATTCCAGTCGATGTATATGTGCCAGGATGTCCACCAAGACCAGAAGCTATTTTGGATGGTTTTGGTAAAATTCAGGAATTGGTTAGGAATGAATCTTCAAGAAGAAGAAATTCAGATCAATATAGAGAAATGTTGGCTTCATACGGAATTGAATAATGGCAGAGGTTACTAATCAGGAATTAATACAACAGCTGACTGAAAAGTTCGGTGACAAAATAGTTGGAATTAATGAGCCTTATGGCTTGCTTACTTTTGAGACCACAAAGGATGTTATTATTGATGTCCTGGCATTTCTTAAACAAAATACGTTAGCCAGCTTTAACTTTCTTACCGATATTACTGCAGTACATTATCCTGAGAAAAAGCATGGCATTGCTGTAGTTTACCATTTACACAGTATGGTTAACAAAATTAGGATTAGGGTTAAGGTTTTCATTGATGAGCATCATCCGGAGATCCCAACCGCTACTACCTTATGGAATGCAGCCAATTGGATGGAAAGAGAAACTTATGACTTGTTTGGAGTAAAGTTTGAAGGCCATCCGGATCTTAGAAGAATATTGAATATGGACGAATTAGGTGTTCATCCTATGTTGAAGCAATATCCTTTGGAAGATCCAAACAGAGTAGATAAAAAAGACGAATACTTTGGTAGATAAGAAAAAATGAATCAACCGGTATATACAGATAACGACCCACAGAATGAATTGGTTACCTTAAATTTAGGTCCAACTCACCCTGCTACACATGGTGTTTTTCAGAATGTAATTCAATTGGATGGTGAACGCATCGTTAGCGGTGTATCTACTATTGGATACATTCACCGTGCTTTTGAAAAAATTGCGGAACATCGCCCATTCTATCAAATTACTCCTTTAACAGATCGGTTAAACTATTGCTCTTCTCCTATAAATAATATGGGATGGCATATGACCGTAGAGAAGTTATTGAATATAAAAATGCCAAAGCGTGTCGATTACTTAAGGGTAATTATTATGGAGCTGGCACGTATTTCAGATCACATTATCTGTAATACAATTATTGCTCAGGATACAGGCGCAACCACCACATTCTTATATTTATTTCAATTCAGAGAACATATTTATGAAATCTATGAAGAGATCTGTGGCGCAAGATTAACGACCAATATTGGTCGTATTGGAGGCTTCGAAAGAGATTTTAATGAGATTGCCTTTGCTAAGATTAATAAGTTTTTAAAAGAATTCCCTGTAGCACTAAGGGAATTTGAAAGCTTGCTTAACCGTAACCGTATTTTTATTGACCGTACAGCGAAAGTTGCGGCGGTATCTGCGGAACAAGCACTGGATTATGGATGGACCGGCCCTCTGTTGCGTTCAGCTGGAGTTGACTATGACGTTCGCGTGAGTGATCCTTATTCTTCATATGAAGATTTTGATTTTGAAGTTCCGGTAGGAACAAGTGGCGATATTTATGACCGTTATCTTGTTAGGAATGAAGAAATGTGGCAAAGTGTTAGGCTAATCGAACAGGCTTTAGAGAAATTAAAGCATGAACCGGCTGGTATTTTCCATGCTGATGTACCTGAATTCTATTTGCCTGCTAAGGAAGAAGTTTATAATAACATGGAAGCTTTAATCTATCATTTTAAAATCGTGATGGGTGAAATTGATGCTCCTAAAGCTGAAGTATATCATTCAGTTGAAGGTGGTAATGGTGAGTTAGGCTTCTATTTAATTAATGATGGAGGAAGAACGCCATATCGTTTACACTTCAGAAGACCTAGTTTTATTAATTACCAAATGTTTGCACCAATGAGTAAAGGTATGCTGCTATCAGATGCCATTATCAACATGAGTAGTATGAACATTATTGCAGGAGAATTAGATGCTTAAAGTAGAACAACAACAACCTGTAGAGTTTTCGTCAGCTTTAAAAGAAAAGTTTGATGAGATAATTAGCAGATACCCGAAGGGTAAACATAAATCTGCTTTATTGCCGATGCTTCATGAGGTTCAGGCTGAATTAGGCTGGTTAAGTCCGGATGCAATGGATAAAGTTGCTGCTTATCTTGACATCCAGAATATTGAGGTATATGAGGTAGCTTCATTTTACAGCATGTACTTTCTGAAACCTCAAGGTAAGTATGTTTTGGAAGTATGCAGAACCGGACCTTGTTGTTTAGTGGGGGCTGAGAAGCTGATGAACCATATAGAACAAAATTTAGGCGTTAAAGAAGGAGAGGTTACACCTGATGGCTTGTTTAGCTGGAGAGGTGTAGAATGTTTAGCCGCCTGTGGGTATGGCCCGGTATTACAGATCGGCCCAGAATATACATTTTACGAAAACCTTAATGAACAAAAGGTTGACGAGTTGATACAAGATTTACGCAAGAAATAATGGCCCGTAAACTATTATTAGAACACATAAACGTACCAGGCATCAATACACTTGATGTTTATCGCCAAAAGGGCGGTTATCGTGCCGTAGAAAAGGCTTTAAAAACTTTAACTCCTGATGAAGTAGTTGAAGAAGTTAAGAAGTCTGGATTACGTGGACGTGGCGGTGCAGGATTCCCTACGGGAATGAAATGGAGTTTTTTGGCGAAACCGGAAGGCGTAGCAAGATATTTAGTTTGTAATGCAGACGAGTCTGAGCCAGGAACTTTTAAGGATCGTTATCTGATGACCCATATTCCTCATGCACTTATTGAGGGAATGATTGTTTCAAGTTTTGCGCTGGGTGCTAATACGTCTTACATCTATGTAAGAGGCGAGATGATGCCCCAGATTAGAATACTGGAAAAAGCAATTGCAGAAGCAAAGAATGCTGGATTTTTAGGGAAAAACATTTTAGGAACCGGCTATGATTTGGAACTGTATGTTCAACCAGGAGGCGGTGCCTACATTTGTGGAGAAGAAACAGCATTATTGGAGTCTTTAGAAGGTAAAAGAGGAAATCCCAGGATTAAACCTCCCTTTCCTGCAATTGCAGGGCTTTATGGATGTCCAACTGTAGTAAACAATGTTGAATCTATTGCGGCTACAGTGCCTATCATTAACGACGGTGGTGATGAGTATGCCAAAATAGGAATTGGCAGAAGTACAGGTACTAAACTGATTTCAGCTTCTGGTAACTTAGTTAGACCAGGTGTATATGAGATCGATCTGGGATTACCTGTAGAAGAGTTTATTTATTCTGATGAATACTGCGGAGGTATTGCAAATGGTAAAAGATTAAAGGCTACCGTAGCTGGAGGATCATCTGTTCCTATCTTACCTGCAAATCTTACGCTGAAGTTAGCCAATGGCGAACCTAGATTAATGAGCTATGAATCCTTATCAGAAGGTGGTTTTGCTACTGGTTCAATGATGGGCTCTGGTGGTTTTATTGCATTTGATGAAGATCAGTGTATTGTTAGAAACACCTGGAACTTTGCGCGTTTTTATCACCATGAAAGCTGTGGCCAATGCTCTCCTTGTAGAGAAGGAACAGGCTGGATGGAAAAAGTGCTGCACAGAATAGAGTATGGCCATGGTAAAATGAGCGATATAGACCTATTGGTTGATGTTTCTAAAAAGATTGAAGGAAACACAATTTGTCCTTTAGGCGACGCGGCAGCATGGCCGGTTGCAAGTGCAATCAGACATTTCAGAGATGAATTTGAGTGGCATGTTAAAGAACCAATCAAATGTTTAGATACTAATTATGGTTTAGCAAATTATGCTGAGCCTATTGCGAAAGCAGAAGTTACGACAGGAAATTAACAATCATGAGTGACAAAGTTAAGGTAACCATAGACGGGATAACAGTAGAAGTAGCACCCGGCACAACTATTCTAAATGCTGCAAGGCAAATAGGTGGTGATATAGTGCCTCCTGCAATGTGCTATTACTCGAAATTAGAGGGTAGCGGAGGAAAATGCCGCACTTGTATTGTTAAAGTTAGCAAGGGGTCTGAGAAAGATCCCCGACCAATGCCAAAATTGGTAGCATCATGCCGTACAACTGTTATGGATGGCATGGAAGTTCAAAATATCACTTCTCCGGAAGTTATTGAAGCGCGCAGTGGAGTGGTAGAAATGCTACTGATCAACCATCCTTTAGACTGCCCTGTTTGTGATCAGGCTGGGGAATGTGACCTTCAAAATCTTGGATATGAGCATGGTTTACAAAAAACCAGATATGAATTTGAGCGTAGAACTTTTGAACGTATTGATATTGGAGATAAGATCCAGTTACATATGAACAGATGTATCTTATGCTATCGTTGCGTATTTACTGCCGACCAGATTACGAACAAACGTGTACATGGAATTTTAAATAGAGGTGATCACTCAGAAATCTCTACCTATATACAAACAGCTGTAGACAATGATTTTTCTGGGAACGTGATTGACGTATGCCCTGTTGGAGCATTAACAGATAAAACATTCAGATTTAAAAATCGTGTTTGGTTTACCAAGCCGATTGACGCACATAGAGATTGTCCTACATGCAGTGGTAAAGTTACTTTATGGTATAAGGGCGAAGATGTGCTAAGAGTTACAGCTCGTAAAGATATTTATGGT
>NZ_CAMLHF010000162.1 GCF_946479715.1 uncultured Pedobacter sp.
AGTTTCACTAACATTAAATACACCCCGCCAAACACCCTCTTTAATTACTTTTCCGGCATGGTTCTTATCTAAAGCCCATACAGATACGCCAAAGAGTAAGCCTAATGACAGTAATAATAATTCTTTAAAAAAATTGCGCTTATTCATCGTTTAAGTTTTATGGTTATACTATTATTTACCTTTTATGGTATTGCTTGTCTCTGCATTTTGAAGCGTTGCAGTTGGTTCTGGTTCAGCCAATAATTCGTCAAGCACTTTATTAAATTTCTTCTCATAATCATCGTAATACTTACCTGTTACAGTGCCAGTATATCCTGTGTAAATTTCTCTCACCTCACCTTTTCTGTCTATGATTATGGTTGTCGGAAAAGCAATGAATTTGTTAATTGCAGGGAGTTTTTGAGCTACCAGCTTTTTATCGGCAAGCCCACCAAAAAGTATGTCATACTTGATATCATATTTATCTCTTAGTTTCCCTAGCGTATATTTAGCATACTCCAAACTGTCTTTCTGTTCAAAACCTATTGCTATGGCTTCTACACCACGCTTTTGATTTTTATTAAACCATGGCGACAAAAACACGGTCTGATCTGTACAGTTAGGGCACCAGGTACCAATAATCTCTACAATTACTACCTTACCTTTATACTTGTCGTCGCTTAGCGAAACAGATTTACCGTTCAAATCAGGAAAAGTAAAGTCAAGCTTTTTATAGCCTTCCTTTAAAAAGGTTAGTTTATAAGGATCAGGCAAATCAGCAACATTATTTTTGGTTGCATCAAATTTGATGTTCTTATAAATTCCAAAACCCTGCTCTCCGGAAAGGGTTCCATCTTCATTTATTTTTCCTTTAATAATGAAAGGGCTGGGGCCTGTAAAACCCGATAATGCAAATTCATCACCTTGTACAGTACCTTCTATTTCGCGGCTATCACCAACAACGGTCATTATCACACCGGTGAGTTTATTTCCCGATTGCTTTAATACAGCAATAGAGGCCGGAACAGCTTCTTTGCTATAAAGCTTAAGTTCCCATTTACCGCTTAAATCTGCTTTGGGTTTCACATCTTTTCCCGGCTCAACAAAGCGATATGCCTTGCCGTATTCTGCAGTAAAAGGGAGAGCATTTCCTCTAAAATTAGGCACCAGACTACGGTACTCGCCTGTTAGCCTTCCATCGTCTTCTATTTTGGCTACCAAAGCAGCATCATAAGTGTTCATTTTAACGAATATGGAGTCTTTGCCAATTAGCTGTACGTGGAAATCATCGCGTCGTGTACCATTTAAAAGGGTAAACACTGCATGCTGAGGATCTTTTCCTTTTAGTTCAAAGTTAAAGGGAACCTGCGATTCGCTCACGGTAAATACACCGCGCCACACGCCTTCTTTAATGAATTTTGCAGGTTCAGGTTTAGTTCCTGCAAGTGCTGCACCACTCAATAAAATACCTGCCGACAGGCATTTAGCTTTAAATAGATAATCTTTTAAGTTCATTGTATAGGGGTTTTTAGGTTGTTTAAGAGAATTTTGGGCATAACGATTCCTGCCTCAATAGCCTGGCTATTAAATTCTGACGAATAAATTCAAGAAAATCAATCAGGGAATGCTGTAGAAACTACATGCACATACAACAACAGAATTTTAAATTTTTCATATCACTAGTTAATTTATATTTCTAAAAATCATTTTTTAGAAAACTTTATAAATCATCTATTAATGGTGGAGTTACTAGATGTTGGCAATAAAAATCATCTACTAAGGGGTGGAGCTTTATTAGATTGATGTAAAGGTAATGCTTAGAAATAACAATTCAAAAAAAATCTACCAATTTAGTAGTATTTATTTTTTATGTTATAATCCGGCCTTCTATTAGCAGTTATTGTATATTGTTAAACGTTTATTAATTAACATCCCGGCGTGTTGCAGAAAGCGAGCTGAATGAACTTTCCACCATTGCATAAAGCCACGCAATCTACACAGCCAGGATGTTAATTTTTACCATTAAGCTCATTATATAGTTACCGGATTATAAATTGCCGAGAGCCTTTCAACGGTATAATCTATTTCTTCTACGGTGTTATACTTGCTAAACGAAAAGCGCACCGTATGGCGGGATGGGTCTGCATTAATTGCTTTTAGCACATGCGATGCCGACCCTGTAGAGCAGGCGCTTCCTCCAGACACAGAAATATTGTTCAGGTCCAGATATCCAAGTAAGTCATCAGCACCTTCATGTTGCGGCAGGCTAACACTTAAAACGGTGTAAAGACTCTTATCCGCATCCGCTGAATTTCCATTAAACTGTACCCCTTCAATTTCGGCTTTCAATTTAAAGATCATCCTGTCTTTTAGTTTTTGTATATACCTTGCATGCTCATCAATATCCCGGTAAGCAATTTCCAAAGCTTTTGCCAGTCCAATAATTCCATGAATATTTTCTGTTCCTGCACGTAGTCTGCGTTCCTGAGATCCGCCATGAATCAGCTTCGAAAGCTGGATCCCATTTTTACAGTAAATAAATCCTACGCCTTTTGGACCATGAAATTTGTGTGCCGATGCAGCTACAAAGTGTGCCTTCAATTTTGACAGATCATGGCGATAGTGACCAATGGTCTGAACTGTATCTGAATGAAAAATAGCGTTGCTACTACAACAGAGCTCACCAATTAATTCAATGTCGTTTAAATTTCCGATTTCATTATTGGCATGCATTACTGATACCAATGAGCGTTCTTTATTTTTTAATAATTGCTGTACATGCTCAATATCAAGATTTCCCTTTTTATCAGTGTTTATAAAGCTTAGGGTTATCTCGCCACGCTTTTTAAGTGCTTCAAGCGTATGCAGAACTGCATGATGCTCAAATGGAGTAGTAATTACATGTTTAACCTGTTCAGAATATACACTCGATAATATTGCTGTATTGTCGGCCTCGGTACCGCCACTTGTAAAGACAATTTCATTGGGGGCAGCATTTAGAAGATCTGCGATGGTATGTCTGGCGTTTTCAATAGCGCTTTTTACAATTCTTCCATCTTCATGATGTGATGATGGATTGCCAAAATACTCCAGCAGGTAAGGAATAATTTCCTTATAAACCTCTTTGTCCAATTGGGTGGTTGCAGCATTGTCTAGATAAATTCTCATTTCTTCCTCCTCTTTTTTAATTAATCGTTTATAATTAATCATTCTGTGATGTCAGCTTATGCAGAAGAGGTACAACTCTTTACCATTTTATCTTTCTCCACATTTGTGGAGCAGGAATTAGCACCTTTTACAAGCAAAGCTGGTACAGGTTGCTAAGACGTCGTAGGGCCTTTCCCTCTGTCTTTCTGGATAAGTAAATTACAAGAACAACTATTGAGTCGCAAATGTATAAATAAAAACTACTAATTTACTAGACTTTATTAAAATAAATTTTAATGCCTGCTAATTGGCTTGTTTTACCACAAAAAAGCAAGAAAAAACAACTTTTATAAAGTACTGATAATTAGAACATTATTAGGGTTTATACAATGCTTAAACAATCATTATACAATGGTGCAACAATGTCTGTACAGTTTCAGATTGTATAAACATTGAATGAGGAAACATTCGAGTTTGCTAAAATATAGTTCAAAATAAATACTACTAAATTAGTAGTATTTATTTACATTTGGCTAAGAGGAATTAAATTATGATTAGTCATTTTAACTATTTAGCCTTCGCTATTCCGGCTTTTTTTGTGTTTCTATTTTTAGAGTATGGCATCGCTGTAAAGCTAAAAAAGACACATTTGTTCAAATATGAAAGTTCCATTTCCAACCTCAGCATAGGCATTGCCGAAAGACTTCTTAATCTCTTTATATCAGCTAGTTTCTACAGCTTATTCTTTTGGATTTATACCAACTATGCTCTTTTTAGTATCCCAAATACCTGGTGGGTATGGATATTATTAATCCTGGTTACAGATCTGGTTTGGTACTGGTATCACCGGCTGGGTCATGAGGTAAACATCCTATGGGCAGCTCATATTGTACATCATCAAAGCGAAGAATTTAATTTTACCGTATCAGCACGGATCACTGTTTTTCAAGCTCTTATAAGAAATCTTTTTTGGTGCGTAATACCACTGCTGGGATTTCATCCTACCATGGTTATCGCTATTCTGGTTGTTCATGGTGCCTACTCTTTTTTTACACATACTCAACTGATCAGAAATTTGGGCTGGCTCGAATATATTCTGGTTACACCTTCAATCCATGGCGTTCATCATGCCAGCGATCAAAAATATCTGGATAAAAACTATGGAGATGTATTCGTGTTCTGGGATAAAATCTTTGGGACATTCCAAAGGGAAGAAGAACCACCTAAGTATGGCCTTACCCATCCAGTAAAGAGTTACAGCTTCTTGTGGCAGCACTTCCATTACTACCTGGAGATTTTAGCTGCGTGTAAAAAAGTGCCTGACATAAGGAATAAATTAAAAATCGTCTTCGGTCATCCCTCCAGACTGGATCAGGAAATCAGGCCAACACTCGAAAAGAAATACTTGCAGCACAAGGCCTCCTCTTCTTATCGTTTTAAATTCAGAGGCTATTTAAACATACAAATAATTATCAGTGTAATTCTGCTAACACTAATTACCGGTTTATATCCTTTCTTTGAAACCGCCGATAAGCTGTTTATTGTAGGCTTTATTCTGCTTACACTAGTCAATTGCGGCGCCTTAATGGAACAACGGAAATGGATTTACAATCTTGAGTATACCCGTTTGTTAACGTTATTTACCTATATTTTTTGGAAGTCGGATCATATGGAACTGTTACTGCCATTAGTAGTGCTGCTGTTCATTTCAGAACAGCTATTTCGCATTAGTCATTTGTATCGCCATTATGTGCTTAGGTATGATAAAGTTTAACTTATTTAAGAACCTATTCATACTTCAAAGCATCAACCGCATTTGCCTTTGCAACTTTAACGGTTTGAAAGCTCACTGTAATAATTGCAATAAATACAGACAAGAATAAAGCAATTAAAAACGGCCAGGCAGTCATGGCAACCTTATAATCATATTTCTGAAGCCACCTTACCGCAATGATGTAAGCAGCAGGAATAGCAATCATATTAGACAGAATAACCAGTTTTATAAAATCCTTGTTTAATAGCACAAGAATACTTTTCAAATCGGCACCAAGAACCTTCCTGATACTGATCTCTTTGCTTCTCTGTTCTGCAATATATAAAGCAAGACCTAGCAAGCCTAAACAAGAGATAAAAATTGCAAAACAACCAAACAGGTTAGATAGCACGCTGAGCAATCGCTCTGTTTTTAGCTTCTGCTGCATACCCTGGTTAACGAACTGAAGATCTGCCGGATAAGAGGGATTAAGTTGAAGACTAATGTCTTTGATAGACTGAACTGATTTGCTTAGTGGCTGATCTGGATTAAGACGAAGCAGTAATACTTTGCTTTGAGCGATGTTGTAATAAAATACGGTAGGTTTTGACTTTGCACCCAGTTGTTCGTTCATATAATCTTTAACAACACCAATTACATTTAGCGATTGATCGCCCCAGGTAATCTTAGCACCTACCGGATTTTTAAGCCCCATTGTTCTCACGGCACTTTCATTTAGCAGTAATGATGTTGCTGTATCAGCAACAAATTTTGGTGAGAAGTCCCTTCCCATCACCATAGTAGTCCCTATCGTTTTTACAAAATCGAAGCCTGTACTTCGATAATCTATAATAGAATTATCATTTGCAGTCTTACCTGGCCAGCTAATGTCTCCAGTTATTGTGCCTCCCTGAGTAAATGAGCTTGCAAATTCTGTTGCAGAAACAATAGCTCCGGTATTTTTAAGCTCCGCCTTAAAGATTTCCAGTTTCTGCGGCTTTAACCACTCACCTTCAAGGTCCAGTTGCACCAGGTTATTCTGGTTAAATCCTAATGGCTTATTCTTTATGAATTGGATTTGGGAATAGATCACAATAGCACAAACGATCATACAAATTGAGATGGTAAACTGTACCACAACTAGTATTTTACGCATTGGCAATGAGGATTTACCTATCCCAGTAAAGCCTTTTAATACTTTTACAGGTGTAAAGGATGACAAATAAAACGCGGGATAACTCCCTGCAAGTACACCTGTGAATAAGATTAGCGATATCAATGTAATCCATGTGTAGGGTGAATTGTAATTGATTTGAATAGAGATATCCAGCAGATTGTTAAAATAAGGCAACACTCCCTCTAGCAGTACAAATGCAATCAAAATACCAATTAATGAAAGCACAAGTGATTCCAATATAAACTGTCCAATCAGCGTTTTTCTGGAAGCACCAAGCGCCTTACGAACCCCTACTTCTCTTGCACGTTTTTCTGACCGCGCGGTAGAAAGGTTCATATAATTAATACAAGCGATCAACAAAACACAGAACGCCAAAAATATAAATAGTCTTACCTGATCAATCCTTCCTCCAGCAGGTTTACCGTTCTCAAAATGATCATAAAGATGGTATTTGCCAAAGGGGAAAAGAAAAGCCTGGAGTGTGGTCTCCTTATCATTTTTCTTGATCAGTTGCCTTACTGCAGCATCAGTAGTCTCGAGATTACCTTTATCTTTTAACTTGAATAAAGTAAAACAGGTAATGCTTCCCCAACCATTGTCTTTCTCTCCGGGATGCTCCTGCTCAAAAAATGACCAGGGTTGTAGGGCTTCGAATTGATGGGTCATATTCTTTGGCAGATCTTCCACTACCGCAGATACCTTCAATATCTTACTATTATCCCATTTTACACTGCTGCCTAAAACGTTCACACTTCCAAATAACCTCTTAGCCGCTGAGGCGGTAAGTAAAACCGAATTGGGTTCGCTTAAAGCTGTTTCGGGGTTTCCCTGAATAAACTTGTAATCAAATATCTTCAAAAACCCAGGATCAACATTTAGGGTATTCAACTTAAAATTGTTATTGGCAGTACCAAATAATTTCGTTTTCTCACCCATAGCTATCCTGCTGGCTGTTTCTACCGAGGGCAAGCTAACCAAAGCAGCACCTGCAAGCTTATTTGGGGTTGCGTCTGTTGTTAAAAGTTTCCCATTTACATTTAAGGTAAGTTTAGCAGCGTATATCCGATCTATATCTTTAAATTGTTTATCGTAGCTCCATTCGTAACCCACATACATCAGGAGCATTAAACAACAGGTCATGCCAATGGCTAATCCTCCAATATTGATCAGAGAAAAACCTTTATTTTTCCAAAGGTTTCTTAAAGCTATTTTAAAGTTGATTAAAAACATATTCCGGTTTTTTTCATCTCTTACGCCAAAGATATGCCATTCTCAGAAACAGCGCCATACACCTAAATATCAAACATTTATATTTATGCCGACAATTTATTGTTCATTTCCGTACAATCTATGTACATAAATGTACAGTTAGGTTTTAAATAAGAAAAGCGGCTCAGGAAGCCAAAGCCCTCGCCGCTAAACTAACTAACCTAATAAATTATGGCGCTACGGTTATCTCTTTTACAGTGGTATAATTGTACTTTTTGAAATTATCATTTACCCTTACACCTACCCTCACGTAGTAAGTAGTAGCATATTTCATTGGTGCGTTTGTGGTAATTGTAACCTCGGTATTCTCATTTGGGATAGCAGTTATCAGACCATTTGCAGGATCGAAATTATTGTTACCTACATATTTTGTAGTTGAAACGAACAACCTGTAATCTGCAACGGTCGGTTTGGTTTGTCCGGCTGGCGCCTCATTTCTGTTAAACTTAAATTTAGCAGAGATCTTTTTGTCGGCTGTAACTACCAGACCGCCAACCCATTCTACAACTACATAAGGTAATACATGAAAATCGTGTGTTGTTGTGCCCTTGATGTCAATTTCCTCTGCTGTTACCGGATAAAAGGGTCCCTCAATTGGGCTAATGCGATATTTGCCAGCAAACAATTTGTTGTTTACATAACTACCATCCTGTTTAATATTTAAAAACATGGGAGTTGGTGTACTGCTCCAGCTCAGTTCTTCCATTCTGATTCTGGTGTTCCCCTGGCCTTGTTCAGCTTGCAGACCCTGTCCTTTATCGTCAAGGATTGTTCCTTGCAATACTGCCGAAGGGGCCTCATAATCATCAATTTTACAGGAATGCAATGCTGCCACTCCTGCAAAAAACAATAATATAAATAATATCTTTTTCATACCTGATTTCTGTAATGGTTAATACTGTTCGTTTTGTTTTAGCTTAGGATTTGCTGCAATCTCAGCCCCTGGAATAGCTTCGTAATAATATTTGGTTGCCACGGTGAATCTTGAATTGCGCTCTTCCAGTCTGGCATCAAAAATATACTTGCCCTTTACATAATCCGGTGCTTCAGGAACCGATCCTTTAGCAAACAGGAAGGGATTAAGCTTTCTCCATATCCTTGAATTAACTTCAAGATCGGCAGTTCTCCACCTCAGCATATCCCACCAAAGCTTATGCTCAAAAGCAAGTTCCTTTCTGCGCTCTATCCTTACAAGCTGCAAGCCTCTTGTTGGCGCCAGCACATATGACCCAACACCGGTGCCCGGTGCAAGTGCTGCGCCTGACGAAAGCTCTCCCTGGTCTGTTAACAATACCGCTCCCGCTCGTTCGCGAATGGCATTGATCTGCACAAAGGCGTCGTTTTGAAGGTCTACTCCATCTACATTATTTACACCATGCTGTGCAAGTTCCAACGCCGCTTCGGCACGGTTTAGCAATACTTCTGCATACCTGATTTCAATCCACGATTGGGTAGATTCATGGAGCTTGGTAAGGGCAGCCGAAACATTAGGGTTTAGATATTTACGCCCATGAAAACCGGTAATGGTTGCATTATTTGAAGAAGTTGGGCCATCCAAACCAGTGGGATTAATAGATTGGCCTGTAGACAATACGATTGGCACCTGACTATTCCATGTTCCTGCCTGTTTTACGTTCGGATTATAAAATGGATTGGAAGAATAAGCTGCGGTTGAGCCCTCTGGCACTAACTTTTGTATTGGCGTAGCCGGATCTATACTTTCGATAAATGTTCCGCGGCGAAGATCGGTACGTAGTCCTTTAAAAGCCTGGCCCGGCAATAAAACTGTGCCTCTTAACCTTGGTTCACAATTTTCAAAAAGCTGCTCTACATAATCATATACGATATAGGTTCCATCAGGCTTAGTCGTTTGTAGCTCACCACGTGAATTCTTTGGCAGTCCATCAAAAAGCTCAACATAATCCAAAGTAGGATTAAAACGATCGCCATAAGTTGAAGTCATGTGTGGCGGAGAATAAACTGCGTCAAAACTATGTACATTTTCTACAAAGGAGTAACCTTTAGAGAAGATCGTTTCGGGACTCTCAGTGTCCAGAAAAAGTGCGGCGTAATTATTTGCAGAAGCAATTTTATCTGTGGCCGACCACGTTTTTTTATAAAGGGAGTACTTACCCTCTATCATTTTTGCAGCCTGAAAGCTTAATTTAAAGTAATCGTTGGCCTTTGCCCCCGGAATACCATTAAGCATTACTCCATCAACAACATACTGTGTGCCATATCTGGCCTTTGACCCTGCAAAAAGCGCAACACGCGATTTAAATGCCGCAGCAATGTTTTTATTTACACGTCCCTTTTGCTCGCTTGCCTCGTTCATATTTGTAATGGCATAATCAAGATCTGCGAGTATAAAATCATACACTTCCTGCTCACTGCTTCGCGGAATCTGCAATTCTTCAACATTAGCATTTAAAGCCTGAACCTGACTTGTAATAGGTACGCCTCCGTAACGTTTTACTAAAGCAAAATAAGTAAAGGCACGAATAAAACGTGCTTCAGCTATCCATTTATCAACTTTGGGCTGTGTTAATGATGCGGCATAGGCCGGTAAATTTTCTATCAGATAGTTGGAATAGCGAATAACCTGATAACCGCTTTTCCAATATCCTCTGGCAGGATTTACAAAACCTCCGTTGTTGCGGTTAGCATTTTCTCCGGTATTTAACATGGGCAAGGCGATCTGGTTCCAGGTATTAAACCCTTCAGTACCATCGCCGGCACTATATTTAAAATCCTCAATAGGCATGCGGCTATAAAGAGCGGCCATATAGGCCTGCATTCCCGCATCTGTGAACAGGTCCTTATCCTGTACAATATTTACAGGGGCAATGTCCAGTTTATTACAAGCGCATACAGCTCCAAAAAGAAGCATAAATGCTATATATTTTAATTGTTTCATAATCATTCGTCTGGATCGTTATTAAAAGCTAATGCTTGTTCCGAAATTAATTGTACGGCTGATTGGATAGATATATCCATAAAGTTCTGAAGGACGCTCGGGGTCTAATCCTCTTATCTTGGTAATGGTAAGCAGGTTGTATCCGTTGGCATATACGCGCAATCCCTGTATTCCTATTTTTGTAAGTATTCTTTTAGGAAGTGAATAACCGAGCTCAGCACTCTTTAAACGCATGTAAGCACCATTTTGAATTGCCCTTCGTGAATTGTCGTTAATAACTGTCCCGGTATAAGCATAATATCCTTGTACCCATTTATTAGAGGGATCATAAGGGTCTGCCTTGGGGTCAACAGGGTGCCATCTATCCATAAACATATCCAACGCGTTTCCATCAAAGCCCAATGGCTCTCTAAAGGCTTCAGGATAGGAAACATAAGACATCGCCCCGCCCTGGAAAAGCAGGTTCAGATCAAAACCCTTGTAATCGAAACCAAGGTTAAGCCCAAAATTTAGCAGTGGATAGTTATGCCTGGCATCGTTTCCATCAGCACTGGTGCTGTTTGGATTAATAGCAGTAGCAACAGGATAACGGTCAAGATCATCAAAAGTTCCATCGCCATTCCAGTCTTCATAAATGTAATCACCCGGAAGCGTACCTCGACCGGTAAACTGGTTATAATTGGCAATCTGCTCAAATGATTGAAACTGTCCTACATACCCAAAGCCAAACCATACATCATTATAGCGGTTAAGTTTGTTGTTTCTCCAGTTTTCCTGTGAATTTCCGGCACGTCCAAGTTCTTCATAAATAATTTTAGTGCGTGTTAAAGATACATTTCCACTGATGTTATAGCCCAGTTCTCCAAATCTATTTCTGTGACTTAATGCAAGTTCAAGTCCGCGAGTTTCATCACTATTCAGGTTTTCCTGTGGCATATTTGCACCGAATGATCCGGGTACAGTTACCAAACGGTTACCTAAAAGTCCATCCCGGCGGCGCTTAAATGCATCAAAAGTAATCCCCAATTTGCCTTTCCATAACTCAGCATCTAATCCGATATTAGTTGTTTTAACCTCCACCCATGTCAGATCAGGGTTTGGCACAGCTCTAAAACCAACTGAGTTAACAAAGCCGCCATCAAACATATAACCACCACCAAGGGCTTCTCTATTTCCGTTAAATGGATAATCATAGCCCGAAAGGAATTGATACCTTACATTTCCGTCATCACCCATAATACCATAAGACGCCCTGACTTTCAGGTTATCAATAAATGACAGTGATGAATTATTTTTCATAAAAGATTCTTCAGATATGCGCCATCCAATTGAAGCGCCCGGAAAGAACCCAAATTGTTTCTTATCAGAAAACCTTGAGGAACCATCATAACGAAAGCTAAATTCGGCAAGGTATTTACCTGAAAAATCATAGTTTAACCTTCCAACTACAGCTCTGGTTGCAGTTTCAGATACACCATCAATATTGGTGTTTGCCACCTGACCTAATGCTTTTCCGGCAAATAGATATTCAACAGGTAAGGCAAGGTCTCGTTGTGCAAAAAAGTTGTCGGCACTCGAAGTACCTTCTTCGTAAAGCACTAAGGCGTTTATGTTATGTTTCTTTATGCTTTTTACATAATTCAACGAGAGCTGCAATAATGAATTGGGTGTTGTACTGTACCTTCTAAGTAACTGGTCGGGTCCATTCTTATTATAGGCTGTATAAGAATTGCTGGCTGCGTTATAATCATAAACGTTATACCCTTTTCTATAATCCTTAAAGTTGTTGTTTCTTGCATCGTACGAGAACATTCCCCTTGCGGTTAACCCATCAAGGTATGGAACCTGATAATCTAATGAAAACTGGCTCTGTAACCAGCTGTTCTGGTCTTTTTGATAGCCTGACAGGTCACTGTCTGAATTTGCTCCTGGATGTTCAAACACTGGCTTATACAGATAATCAGGATTATTATTTGCATAATAGGTTTCGTTGGGTTGTGCTCTCCATAATTGAGAAAACAGTTGCCATGAAGGAACTTTAGGGTTCATTTTATTCTCTAAAATACCGTTCAGTTTTAAAGAGGCTTTTAAACGATTAGAGATCTGGGCGTTTAAGTTAGAGCGCAGATTATATCTATCGTATTTTAAGGAGTTACTTTTCCAGATTCCCTCTTGCCTGGCATAACCCAGGTTAATAAAATAATCTATTTTATTATCACCTGAACTGCCGCTGGCACTAAGGTTTTGCTGGAACTGAGGAGCAAAATCACGCATTGTCATATCGTACCAGTTGGTGCCTGCTTTTGTTCCGTTACGATAAGGGGCAAAATCTTCATCGTTATACGTTATTACAGGTCCATCAACCCGGTGCATGGTCTTCTCGTTCATAAGGGTGAAACGGTCAATTACACCTACTGGCTCCGGCAATCCGATTGGTGTTTGCTGACCATAATAAGCAGCATAAGTAATCTCTGGTTTACCGGATTTCCCTTTTTTGGTGGTTACCAGTACAACACCATTAGCAGCCCTTACTCCGTACACCGCAGCAGCTGCATCCTTAAGAACTGAAATACTCTCGATCTCGTTAGGATCAAGACGAGTAATATTATCGCGCGGTACTCCATCAATAATAATTAGTGGGTTACCAAAACCCCTTATATCAAATTGATTGGTAAAAACACCAGGTTCTGATGTTCTTTGTACAACACGAAGGCCCGGAACTTTACCTGTTAGCATGTTCTGCACATTCTGTGTTTTGGTGGTAGAAATTTCCGCATTGGAAACAGAGGCA
>NZ_CAMLHF010000163.1 GCF_946479715.1 uncultured Pedobacter sp.
ATTTTCACTTTTTTTAAACCCGGAAATAACAACAAGTCTATCGCCTGAAGTTAATGGGCCTTCGGTCTTTGAAGCGCCATCTTTAGTAATAATTTGATATGTCTGCAAAGAACCATCCTTAGATCTTATTTGCCTTGTAAGTTGATTTACGGTAGTGTTGGTGGAAATTAGTCCTTTATCCTCGGGTGTATCAACGGTGAATAAATACGTGCTTCCTGTAATAACAACAACAGTGTCGCCCTTAATAAGAGCTACGTGGGTGGCGCCGTTAGCAATTGTAATTTCGACAGCTGTTGTTTTTATGGCCTTTGCTTGTGAAAGTATTAATAACAGCGCAACACATGTGAATGCCAGTAATTTCTTCATATTTGGTTTGAATAGGACAGTTAAAATTCGATATTAATTATTGAATTTTTTTGGCCAATTACTCAGCTAAACTGGCATTAATAAATGGAGTTTTTTGAGGTGATTAAGCACTTTAAAGGTTAAATGGAATAATACTTGTAGTTAGTAAATAGCAAATGCTAAACGGAAATACAAATTTAGTATTGGCGTTATAATTAAAAAGTTAAGATGAATAGTACCCCCAGAAAGAGTTTCATGAAATCGATAAAAGGTAAGGTTATAATAGCTTTACTTTTGGCATGCTTTGCCCTTTTTATGGCCTGGGGTGTTAGTAGGGTGGCGTTTAAAGAAATGCTAAACACTGTTGAGAATATCTCCGCTCCCAGCGAACGATTAAGGGTCGTTAACGTTATTTCCAGGAAGATTAGCAGCCTTGATCAGCTGCAAAAGAAACAAGCCTTTAATGATCCGGGAAACTATAGAAAGCTTTTTAAAGAATCGCGGCAACTAAGATCTATTTTAGACAGTTTAGGGTTTTTGTATACTAATGATTCTATTCAATTGGATCGAATAGCTACTATAAAGAGGCTGTTGAGTGAGCGTGATAAACAGTTTATTAATTATTTAAAAGTGAGGGAGCGGTTGGTAAATAACAAGTCGTTTTCTGTGCAGGTTCAAAATATTAATGACATTGTTTCTAAAAGTGCTGAGCAGGCAGATAGTACCATTCTTGCTACTGAAGAAAAAACATCTACAACAACTATTTATCCTAATGAGGACAAGCCCAGAAGTTTTTTTGGGAAGCTTTTTGGCAGAAAGAAAAGTGAGAATGATAACTCCATAAGAATTGTAAGTGAAGAAAAGGTAAAAAGAGATACCATAGCGTTATCTGCTGAAGAGAAAATGGCTAGTGATTTGAAGAAATCATTAAAGATTATTGAAGATGATCAGAAACAAAAGAATGCTAGTTTTTTAAATAGAGAAGCTGTGCTTGCCAATGCCAACAGTGTATTAATTAGTCAGATGTTGGACATTTTAAGAAAAGTTGAGAGCGAAGTGGTAAGTCAGATAGAGGTAAACGGAATTCAAGCGAAAAAGGTCGTAAATACGGGAATTAATACTATTTCATTGATCATGCTTGTTTTTCTGGTGCTGACCGGAGTATTACTGTATCTTATTTTGACTGACATTACCCGAAGTGGGCGATATAGGAATGAATTAGAATTGGCGAAGGATGAGGCAGAATATCATGGAAGGGCAAAACAGCGTTTCCTTTCGAATATGAGTCATGAGATCAGGACGCCTCTGCAATCAATAATTGGTTATGCGGAGTTGATTAAGCAGCAGGAATACCCACAGGCTAAAGATATTGATGCGATTTATCACTCATCAGAACACCTGTTGCAGATTGTTAATGAAGTACTTGATTACAACAGGATCATATCCGGTAAGTTCACTTTCTCTAATAAAGTATTTGATGTGGGGCAACTTTTAGCTGAAGTTATCTCCGTAATGCGGCCACAAGCTGAGGCTAAATCATTAAAAATGGTTGCCGATTTTGATTTAAAAGGGCTTAGATATATTTACGGGGATCCGTTTAGATTAAAACAGATCCTTTATAACTTATTGGGGAATGCAGTGAAATTTACTCAAATAGGGGAGATTGTGCTTTCAGCATTTTACAAGAGGCAAAACGAAAATGTCCATTTTACATTTATAGTTAAAGATACAGGTATTGGACTTTCTGAGGAAGATGGTAAATTAATTTTTAACGAATTTGAACAGATTAATACCATTGAGAGTGAAGTGGTAAATAGTACCGGAACAGGGCTGGGGTTAACAATTATAAAATCGCTTGTTGAGAATCAGGGAGGCAGAATATATGTTAAAAGTAAGGTGAATGAAGGAAGTGCTTTTACTGTATACCTATCTTTTACTTATGCGAAT
Organism: uncultured Pedobacter sp.; assembly: GCF_946479715.1. The sequence goes on from NZ_CAMLHF010000163.1 coordinate 2,293, forward strand.
GAACCAGAGATTGATAATACTCAGCTTTCAACTTATGAACCGCTGTCACATCTTAAAGTATGGATTGTTGACGATGATCAGTTAATCCTGGATTTATGTGAGATTATCTTTAAAAAGAACGGTATTACTTATAAAAGTTTTAACTCTCCAACTCAATTATTAAATGCTGATTGGGATCCTTCTGTGAGTTATGTTTTAATGGATATGCGAATGCCTGAAATGGATGGCATACAGCTGTGTAAACTTTTGAGAGAGAAGGTGGGGAATGATGTAAATATATATGCAATTACTGCTCAGGTTTTGCCTGATGAACGTGCCTTTTTATTGGATAATGGTTTTGATGGAATTGTAATGAAACCATTTAGAGAGGCAGAACTTTTAGCTGCACTTCTTGAGCATCCGGGCAATAGTGAGCCCTTATTATATGAGTTAGAACTTGATTTGTCGTCATTGAAAAAAATGACATATGGCGATACGGAGCAGTTGAATAAAATTCTTTTAAGATTTAAAGAAGATTGCCAGAGTGATAGCGATGAAATCAGGCTGGCAATAGCGGATAATGATGTAGTGGTATTGCGTTTACTGACACATAGACTAGCTGGAAGAATAGCTCAGATTGGTTCTAAAGGCCTGGCAAAGGAATATAGGGAATCTGAATTGAAATTAAATAATATGGAACAGCTGGATGAGCCTTTAAAAGCTGAATTAAGGTTATTGCTTGAAAAGCTTGGCAGACTTTTGGAGATAATTGATAAGGAATTGAAAAAGCCCGATTATTCTATTTCATAACGTTCCATCTTACTGTACAGCGTTTTTCTATCAATATTAAGCAATTTAGCTGCTTTTGATTTGTTGTACTTTACCTTTACCAGGGTTTCCATGATAAGTGCTTTTTCATTGACTTCATTAATTGCTTTGAGGTCTGATCCACTAGGTTTAGGGGTTTGATTGATAGCTACGATCATTTCTTCCGGTAAAGAATCTACTTCGGCTGTCTCGTTTGGAGTTAATAATACCATTCGCTTAATTACATTCTTAAGCTCTCTTAAGTTTCCAGGCCAATCGTACTGAAGCAACAATTCTTTAGCCGGAGAGGATATATTTAAGACATTTCGCTGTAGTTCAGCATTTGACAACTTAATGAAATGATTGATGAAAAGTTCAAGATCTTTCCCGCGATCCCTTAATGCCGGGAGATGTATTTTAAATTCATTGAGACGATGGTATAAATCTTCTCTGAAAGATCCATTGCTTACGCTTGCTTTTAGATCGTCGTTTGTAGCAGTAATGATGCGGACATCAACTTTGATAGTTTTAGTACTTCCAACAGGTTGTATTGTTCTCTCCTGAAGTGCTCTCAGTAGCTTAACCTGAACCTCATAACTTAAATTCCCAACCTCATCTAGAAAGAGGGTTCCCCCACTGGCTATTTCAAACTGTCCTTTTTTATCATTTAATGCTCCGGTAAACGCCCCTTTCGCGTGACCAAAGAGCTCACTGGCTGCGAGATCCTTGGAAAGTGCGCCACAATCTATTGCTATAAAAGGCTTGTTTTTGCGTTTACTTTGCATGTGAAGCGCTCTTGCAGCATATTCTTTGCCAGTTCCGCTTTCTCCCTGAATAATGACAGACATATCTGTAGGTGCAACTAAGTTTATGTGTTCATATAGCTTATCCGCAATAGCACTTTTCCCCTTTATAGCGTCTGTATGCTCTACGGAGTTACTAGCGCTTTCGGGCTCTTTTTTGCCCAAAGCATTATTGATAATCATTAACAATTCCTCTGGATTGACAGGTTTTGTAATATAATCGAAGGCGCTAAGCTGAATAGATTTTACAGCAGTTCTCACATCATTAAAGCTCGTCATGATGATGATAGGCTGCAGCAAGCCCTTTTCCCGAAGATGGGCTAATATGTCCAAACCTGTTCCGTCAGGCAAACGATAATCAACTAAAAGTAAATCGAAGGTTTGTTTTTCCAGTATTTGGAAGCTTTTTTTTACTTCGTTTATCGCTAATGGCTCGTGCCCATGCTTTGTTAAAAAGCCCTCTAATATCTGAGAGAAAGTTAGATCGTCTTCAATAATGAGTATTTTCGCCATAGGGATTAAGCAGGTAAATATTAGCAAAAATACAAAAGCCTGACGAAATTTTGCTTTTATTCGGCACAAATTGCTAACAGTTGACTTTTATGCCACCTAACTCCTGGCTTAATCTATAATTGCTATTTTAAGAAGACAGGTAGCTGGTTGCCATGTTTGTTTAAACTTTCAGTAATTTTTGAACTTTTGATATTTAAATCTATTTTTGAGTATGGAATTATCAGAAGGAAGATTAAAGTTTATTGAAGCCTGGGGTAAATTGGGCTCTGAATGGGGGATTAATAGAACTATGGCTCAGATCCATGCTTTACTTCTTATTTCCCCTGAAGCATTAACCACTGAAGAGATTATGGAAGAACTTACTATCTCTAGAGGAAATACCAATATGAATTTGAGAGATTTAATTGGCTGGGGACTTGTAGAAAAGCAGCATAAATCTGGTGAACGTAAGGAATATTTTTACGCAGATAAGGATACATGGAACATTGCCAGACAAGTGGCTAAAGAAAGAAAGAAGCGTGAGCTGGATCCTATAATTAAGCTTTTAAATGAGTTGTCTGAAGTGAAGGGTGATGATAAGGATCGAAATTATAAAACATTTAGAAGTTCAGTAAAGGATATAAATAAACTAGCAAAAAATGTAAATAAAACTCTGGAAACGATGTTGAAGGCGGAGGAGAGTTGGTTTTGGGGTTCTATTTTTAAAATATTCAAGTAGGTTTTCTAAGTTTTCAATTTATATTGAAAACTTAGAAAGCTATTTCGTTTTAGTTAGAATGCTTGAAATAAGGTGTAGATTTTCAATTTTTTACATTTATCAGCATTCATAGACCTTGTTGCCTTGACAGTTGTCTGCATAAATGGCAAATTGCTCTTCCTTAAGGAATCAATAAGAAGAATCTAAAATAATGTTCGGTAAAAACCATAGATTATACTATAAAAACACAATTTGTTAACTATTTAGTTAAATTATCTTTGATGAAGCTTTACTATACTTATATCTTTTCTTAGCTTTGTTATATGCTGTCTAAGAAAACGAAATATGCGATAAAAGCACTGGTTGCTCTTGGTAAGAACACTGGTAACCCTCCAATGCAAATAGTCAGATTAGCTGAACAGGAAATGATTCCAAGGAAATTTTTGGAACAGATCCTGTTAGATATGCGTAATGCAGGATACCTTTATAGTAAAAAGGGCGCCGGAGGTGGGTATAGTTTAAATAAAGACCCCCAAGATATATTTCTTGCCGATATCCTGCGCATTACAGATGGGCCAATAGCAATGGTACCATGCGCAAGTTTGAAATTTTATCGGAAATGCGATGAGTGCCACGATGAGGTAACTTGTGGTATTAGAAAAACATTTATAGATGTAAGAAATGCCACGTTAAATGTACTGGCACAGACTTCTATAGCTGATGTGATCGCTCGAGAGACTGACGAAAACATTGTTTCTTAAATCATACCGGTTAAGTAATTCTATGAAATGACGATTCAATTATAGTCTTCTCTTAAGATTTGAATACATTTTGCTTTGTTATTGGGGAACCAGATATTTTATATCTGGTTTTCTCGTTATATCAGGTGATAATCACACATTTGTTATTAACTCCCTGAAATATTATTTAATTAACTTTGTTTTAAAACTTATATATATGAATAAAAAGAACATGAGTAATTTTTCTAGTCGAATACTTGGAATGTCTTTATTGATGATTATTCCTTTTATGTCGTTCGCCCAAAAGCCCAATTGGCAAAACCTGGACCTGAAAGTAGATTCTACATTTGGAATTAGTACAGAAAGAGCATATACCGAATTACTGAAAGGTAAGAAATCTACAAAAGTAATTGTTGCTGTCTTAGATGGCGGAGTTGATATTAATCATGAGGATCTGAAAACAGTAATTTGGATAAACAAGAAGGAAAAAGCCGGTAATGGCAAGGATGATGATAAGAACGGTTATGTTGATGATATAAATGGTTGGAACTTTTTGGGATCTAGTAAAGGATCAATTAACTATGAAACATTAGAACTGACCAGATTAGTGCGAAGAGATAGTGCTAAATTTGGAAAAGCTGATCCAACTTCTGTTCCTGCAAATGATCTAACTGCTTTTGAAGCATATCAAAAGAATAAAGCGGAACTTGATAAAGAGCTAGCTGAAGCAAAGGAAGGATTAGAAAATTATTCGGCTATTAAATCTGCCATTGATGATTTAGTAAAGAAGTTAGGTAAAGATAAACCCACTATTGAAGATATTCAAGCATTTAAACCATCTTCCGATATTGAAACAAATATTCAGAGAATATTATTGCAGCAATTAAAAAATACGACTTTCGAGGAATTTTATAATGCTCAGATATTGGCAGGCTATGAACATTTTAAGTCTCAGGTGGATTATAATTTAAACCTTGATTATGATCCAAGATCTATAGTTGGTGATGATCCTAATAATAGCAAAGAGAAATTTTATGGGAATAATGATGTAGCTGGGCCCGACGCCAGACATGGATCTCACGTTGCCGGTATTATTGGTGCGGTTAGGAAGAACGATTTGGGTATAGATGGTATAGCAGATAACGTAGCAATTATGGCAGTTCGCAGTACTCCAAATGGAGACGAACGTGATAAAGATGTTGCAAATTCAATCCGCTACGCAGTTGATAATGGAGCAAAAGTAATAAATATGAGCTTTGGTAAATCTTATTCTTGGGATAAAGCTATTGTAGATGACGCAGTTAAATATGCTGTTTCCAAGGATGTTCTAATTGTACATGCGGCAGGCAATGATAATGAAAATTTGGAAGTAGCTAAAAATTATCCAAATCCGAATTACGAAAATGGAGGAACAGCCACATCATGGATTACAGTAGGGGCATCTGGACCAACAAATGATGAAACTATAAAAGCTAGTTTCTCGAATTACGGAAAAAATACTGTTGATGTTTTTGCGCCTGGAGTAAATATAAATTCTACTGTGCCTGGTTCTAAATATGAAAAGCTAAATGGAACAAGTATGGCTTCTCCAGTAGTGGCTGGTTTAGCTGGGTTAATTCGTTCGTACTATCCTAAATTAACCGCAGTAGAGGTTAAGGATATCATTATGAAATCAGTTGTTAAGGTAGAACAAAACGTAATAATTAAGGATAACGATGAGACAACTAAAACCGTACCGTTCTCAGACCTTTGTGTTACAGGAGGGGTAGTGAATGCGTATAATGCATTAAAACTTGCCTCTGAATATAAAAAATAATAGATGAATGATGATACCAATCACTAATTAAGGATTGGTATCATCTTTAAAATCTTTTTGTTTCGTTTGGTAAAACGAATAAATGGTGTGATATTTTATTATCTTCCATAAAGCAAAGACGTTCATATTTATACTCATTAACTTTTACAGGATCTTTCATTGCTGTAAAAATCTCAATAATAAGATTATATACACTCAAGGAATTCATGTTCAACTGATTTCTCTTAAAAAGTTCCAGGCATTCGTTGCAATAATTGAAAGCCATTGTATATTCCCCTCTGTTTTTGGCTTGATAAGCCTGCATTAACTTGATAATTGATTCAGTGTACTTTGTGATCCTAAATCTGGATTTATTATCTGCCAATGAAACAAGAATCTGTTCTAATCTATCAATTTTTTTATCGGGACTTATTTTTGAACTTACAAGTGCAAAAATGGCCATTAAAAAAATCGACATAGGTGACCTTTTCGAAAGAGCTTTAGCATGCTGCCTAGAAACTGCATTAATGAGATGCAGTGTGCTCGCTTTCTCATCAAAGAGCTGATCTAGTATAATAATGAGTAAATAAGAAATGGCTTGTTGAGGAGTTACATCATTCGGATCTTGCATTAAGATTAGCGCCTCAATATCATTAAATGTTAATTCCTCTTGAGAAGAAGGTACACCCATGATCTTAGCATGAATCATAGAGATAATACTATGAGGAGCTATTAACCATTTGGCGCTCTTAAATTGAGCTAATATTTCAATTCTTTCCTTGATCAGTTTAGTGTCTAAACTTAAAATATCGAAGAAGGCTAACAAGGAATGATATATTAATAGATTTTCATTTGTATCAGCTACTTTGATAAGGACTGATATAGCTTCTTTATAACAAGAGTCTATAAAATCAAAGTTGATGAGTTCTTTAATTATAATATCATGAAGCTTATGCTCTCTTAATAATTTGATAGTTTCAGGGCTATATTTATTCCGGTATTCTAAATTCTCAGCTATAAAAAGGATTAGGTAATTCTTTTCGTAGTTATTTAGTTCAAGATTAAAAATGTTAGTTAAAGACTTAAAATCTCCAATCCTTATAATAAATCTGATGGTCCACTGCAGGAGCTGAAATCTAGCATTAGTATTCTTATATTCCTCTTTAATATAATCAAAGAAAGAGCTGTCCACCTTTAGATGAAATTTTTCTAAAAGTTCAATGAATAAAAAATATTCAAAAATATGAGGATGAATAAAACGAACATATTCCCTTGGATGAAATTCTTGCTGGCTTTTTTCTTCCATAAGTATTCCCTCCGATAAAAGTTCCATGTATGCATTTTTGAATGCCGACAATTCACTTATAAGGTCATCTTTTGGTACGGAATTACCTTTTTTTCCATAATCGGTTAGCTGAATTATTTTCTTTAGGAAAAGGATTTTTTCAGTATAATAATTAGATCTGTATATCTTGTCTTGAATAAAACGAGATATTAACTCATAGAAAGTAATATTTGTAGAATAGTTAAAGTAAGGATCTTCCTCTTTTAACTGGTAATAGAGCTGAATATGAAATGGAAATTTTAATTGAGCCTTAAGTTTTGAATTGATTCCATTCGGATCGATTTTGTTAATTTTTGTTAGAATTAAATCAACTTCTTTTTCTGTAAGTGGCGGTACATTTGAAACGTCGTTAACATTAAAGTAATTTCCAGGAAACCATTTTGTTTTTAAGTACGCAGAATGTCGTATTCGATCATAAAATTTGATCCAAGTAGTGGATCTCATACTCATCACCAATTTAATACATTCATTATCTTCAATATTGCATATAAAATTAATGATACTTTCGAACAGCTGTTTTTTAAGATCGGCCTTGACTACTAATTCCGAAAAGCCGTCAAGAAAGATTACGAATTTTCCTCCTGAGGCATTATAATTTTGCTTAATGTAGCTAACTAGACTATCCTTAGGGTGAATTCCCAATTGCAACTTTAGTTGATCTTCAAAATTTGGAGATATATGGTCTTTGTTAAAAAAACTATAGGCCGTAATGAAAAGCAGGGTAGAGTCTTTGTACTCCGGAAGATTACTGGTAAGAAATTTTTCGGCTAGGTGGCTGAGCAAAATGGTTCTGCCATAGCCAGGTTGGGAAATAAAACAAGTGAAGCTGTAATTATTCTTAAAGAAATCTTCAAAATCGTGCTCGGCAAATTTCCTTCCTATTGTCAATTCATATGGCATTCCAGAGCGATTCCTTACACTTTTGAGTGTGAAGTCGGTTACTTTGGTTGCCTTATCGTGAATTTCTTTCCATGTGCGAAGAGAAGTCTGCTTGCTGAGGTTTAATGAGCTATTTCCAGTTTCAGGATATTCTTCATTAACGTACTCTGATAGTGTAGTTAAGGTAAATTTGGAGAAGTTATGTTTAACCATAGCAAAGCCAAACAGCCTCTTAATAGTTGTTTCACTAACATTCTTGTTCAATGTCTTGCTGATCTCAATTGAAATTCTTTTACAATCTGCAGGTGTGATGGTTCGAATTCCTGTTTTGGATAGAATTAAGCTTTTGAGTTCGTTTAAGATAAATGTTTCATCCATACATTATAATTGAGCGTCAAATTCTTGAACGAAACGAATATAATGGTTTATGTAGGAACAATGAATATTTCTTCCGTGGATAAAAAATGAACGTCAATGAATTTATTTTGTAATCATCTGTTTTACAGCATGTTATTTATTTGACCTTAGATTTGCTTGTTTTTTTTATTCAAAAATGAACAAAATGAATGACAAATAAGGGTTTTGAGGCCTTAAATGAACAATTCGAACGTGGTTTACGATCTAATCTATGACTAAAATTGTACCAAGTAAATTAGATAATCTCAATCCCTCTCCTATGAAATGGACATCTACCCTACCAGGAAATCTTAAAAAGTCTATTCTTGTTCTTATAAGTATTATAGCAATAACGTTATTAAATACAAAATCGTATGCGCAAGCAAAACAACGTGTTTATGCTACCACTCAAGTTAGTAAGACTAGCCCAATAACTTGTCTTATCTGCGACATAGCTGATCAGGCAAAGGCAGTAGATGGGGATGTTAATTCTGCATCAACCATTTCTGTTACCACTAGTCTTTTAGGAGGGAACGCTTATCAGGAACTTATATTTCCTGGGGCTAAAGTTAGTGGTGGTACTGGTTCAGTTGTTAAGGTTTCAGTAAGCGCAGTTCTAGATGTGGATCTTCTAGGAGAAATTGTTGTTCAGGCATTTGATGGAACGACACCAGTTGGATCTAAAATTGACATAAATTCAGGTTTATTGAAATTGTTAGCTAGTGGAAATCAATCTGAAGTTTTCGTACCTGCTCCTGGTGCAGCTTATGATCGCTTAAGGGTTACAATTGGTGGTGGTTTGTTAAAAGTTTCTGCCGCGAGTATAAATGTTTATCATGCATACTATCTAAAGGATGCTTTAACTACAGCTTGTGATGTCCCTGTTGAAGAACTTCATGGTATTAGTGGAAATATAGCCGCCTTAGGAGCAGTAGTTGACCCTTTGAATGCCATCGATGGAAATGAAGCAACGAAATCTGTTTTAAATGCATCAGTGGGGCTTGCTGGTTATGCTCAGCAAACTGTTGTATTCTTAGGAAATTCCGTAATCGGAGATTCTGTTCGCATGGTGGTATCTACGCCTGCGGCATTAATTGAAGCGCAGCTTTTAAATTCTATTTCAATTCAAACGTTTAACGGAAATGTTCCGGGGGCGGTGGTAGCTGGATCCGGTGGGCTCTTAAATTTGAGATTACTTAGCGGGGGAGGTAATGCCGCTGTGATCACATTTGCGCCTACAACACAATTTGACAGGGTACAACTGAGGTTAGGGGGAGTGTTAAGTGTTTTAGCCTCTATAAATCTACATGAGGTTAGCAGAGTAATGCCTACAACGACAGAAATAAATGGAGTGGTTAGCAAATCTGCAGTGGTCTGTATCAACGATCCTGTTATTTTAAAAATAAATAGCCCACAGGCAGGCGCAACTTATACATGGTATACTCAGGCTTCTGGAGGTACTGGTACTGCTGGTACAACTTTTACCCCTGCAAATCTAAATGCTGGCATAAATAAATTCTATGTAGAGGCTAAGCGAACTGATTGTACTAATACGTCACCTCGCACTGAAGTAAGTGTAACTGTCAATGATCCAATTCCGCCGGTTGTAACAGCACCATTGGCTATATGTAATGGAGGTACGGTTACCCTGCAGGTGGATTCACCCGTCCCTGGACAGACATACAGATGGTATGATGTTTCTACAGGGGGCACAGCTCTGGCTAGTGGTGTAACTTTTAACTCATCAGCATTAACTGCTAATAAAATATATTACGTTGAATCCGTAATTGGGGCTTGTGTAAGTCCAAGGATTGCTGTAAATGTAACCGTAAGTCCTGTTGTTGCTCTTGCCGTGATAACAACCAATAATGAAGTTATTAGTGCGGGCCAAACGGCTACGCTTCAGGCAACTGCCAGTGCAGGCATTACGATTAAATGGTATGCAGCTGCAACCGGAGGAACGCCATTGGCTACCGGAACAAGCTTTACCACTCCGGCTTTAACAGCAACTACTACTTATTATGTAGAGACTGAAAATGCATCAGGTTGTGTAAGCTCATCAAGAGTAGCGGTGAAAGTAACTGTGACACCGATATCCACAGGTTTATCTTGTAATGCAGCAACCGCACAACAGAGCGGTATAGATGGTCTTTGTTTATTATGCGGAGTTGACAATCCTGAAGCGTCGACTGATGCGAATGCGACCAATTTCACCAGCATCCATTTGGCGGTAGGTGTAGGGGCAACCGGTTATCAGCGTCTGATCTTTGCAAATCCAGGTATTGCGACTGACAGTATTCGTATAGATATCGAAAATCCAAATGGCTTATTAGATTTGGCTTTACTTGGTGGTATAACCGCCAAGGTTATGAATGGAGCTAATGATGTGATTTCATATCCATTAAATTCATCATTGTTAACGCTTCGCTTGCTAGGTGGAAATAGAGCTAAGGTTACTATTCCTGCAAGTGCTGTCTATGACAGGGTAGAGATCCGTTTCGGCGCATTGGTTTCTGCTTTAAGCAGTTTAAATATATACGGTGCGGAAGTTATTTATCCAAATCCAACAGTAGCGGCAACCGGACAGGCAATCTGTTCAGGTA
>NZ_CAMLHF010000164.1 GCF_946479715.1 uncultured Pedobacter sp.
TTGAATAAGGCACTCTTGTTAATGTTTTCGTTCATAATATAATGGTTATTTGGTTTGATTTAACAGCATCCTTGAACTGACTCGAGATCGGACGTATTAAAAGTTACATCATTGACTTTACCGGCTGCTCACCTGACATTATCACTGAATAACTGCATGTTTTATATTTATTTATTTAGGTTGAATTAAAATATTAGCATTTGGTTAAACGAAATTAGTAAAATATTTAATTAAGGCAATCGATTGCTAAAAAATATTTACTTCTATTTAGGTGATTAAAAATTTGTACTCTTAAATATGCCTCGAAACAACCGGACATATCTACTGAGATCATGTACAGGTAGTTCATCACAAACTTATGGTAATTCTTTTATTTGAATATGACGGTATTCCATCTGTCCGTGATCGCCCTCCAATCCGATAGGACCACTGGCAGGAAGCTCGAGTGCATCCTCGAGTACCTCACCATTGCATTCGCAATGGGCAATATTGTTCTTCACGGTCACAATAATGGTATTCCAGTCCTGTGGTCTGTAATTTTTCAAGTCTTTATAAGGTCCAGCCACTGTATAATCACGACATTGAAGCTGTGGCCCACGTAGAAAAATGCCGCTGTCTGCATTTGGAGATGCTCGAAACTCCAACTTCAGGATAAAATTTCCAGGGAACTCTCGAAGGGTCCAGGACTCCTGAATCTTCCGCTCCACTCCTACTGGATAGTTAACTGTGAGTACCCCATTCGCAGCAGTATAACGTCCGTCTGATGACACTTTCTTTCCGTCGAATTTTTCGGTTATTTCTCCGTCCTTGTTCCGGTAACACCATCCCCGAAGTGTGATTCCGTCAAACAGCTTCTCGAATCCTCTATCCGGTTGCCAATCTGCGACTTTCAGTTTGGCTTTTTGAGTGGTTGCCGAGGCTCCGGTTTGAGCATCTGTGTTCAGACTGGTCGACAACAATCCAACTACGACCATAAAAGCGGGTGTGATGATGCGAAGTTTAATGTTTAAATTGATGATTTTCATGCTCATAATTTGTTTTTGGGTTATTTATGTGGTTATGCTTAAATATTATTAGTGCCACAACGGGTTTTATACGATCAGCATTTCTCACCGCTGAAAGTAACCACAAGTAATCTATCTCAAAGGTACATTTGTTAAAAATAGACCTACAAATGTTAATTGATTTCTTAATGGCCTTGCCTGATTATAATAAACTGGACATAAAATACGAATGTTGTGCATCAAATCATCGCCGGAGATGAACATTCCAAGCCAGTTATTTATCAAATGGATCCTGAGAATTTACTAACTTGCTATTTCATTAAAATTTTTATGCTAGCCAGTAAACATTACACGCTTCAAACTTTAGGCGTATTTATTATCTTAATATGGTCAACAACATTTTGCAAAGCACAGCGCGTTAGTACAGTTAGTGCACATGGAACTTTAAAAATTCAAGACGGCAAAATTTTGGATAGCCACAACAAACCGCCACAATTGAGAGGTGTAAGTTTATCGTGGAGCGTGTGGGGTGGAAGAAAATACTATAATCCAGAGGTAGTAAGCTGGCTAAAAAAAGATTTCAAGATCAATCTATTGCGTGTCGCTATGGCTGTTGAACCTGATGGTGGATATTTGAAAGATCCTATAGGACAGGAAAGGCTCATTACAGCGGTTATTGATGCAGCGATCAAAGAAGGCATATATGTTTTAATAGACTGGCACGATCATCACGCCAATGTGAACATAAAAGAAGCGAAATCCTTTTTTAAAAAGATGTCGGTAAAATATTCCGGTGTTCCTAATGTTATTTATGAAATATGGAATGAACCTGAGCGTATAGAGTGGAAAGTGGTTAAGGGTTATGCATTGGAAGTCATTGCTGAAATACGCAAGAATGATAAGGAAAACATTATTGTGGTTGGTAGTCCCAATTGGGATCAGGATATTGATATCGCTGCAAAAGATCCCATAAAAGGCTTCAAAAACATTGCTTATTCCTTTCATTTCTATGCATCCGATCCTGATCATCAGGAGAAACTCATGAACAAAGCAGACCTTGCACTTGAACTTGGACTGCCTGTTATAGTGACAGAATGGGGAGTTGGAGAGGCTAATGGAAATGGAGTGTTTGATGTACAAAAAAGCGATAAGTGGTTCAATTGGATGGAGCAGCATAAACTAAGTTCAGCTAATTGGAATCTGACTAACAAAAAAGAAACGACAGCACTGCTTTTACCGGGCGCTTCTGTATCTGGCCAGTGGCCATCCACAATGCTTTCACCAGCCGGAATTTATATCAGAGAGTTGCTCATTAAGCTAAATAAGAATTAAAATAATGAAGAAGAGATTGCCCTAGTAAATAAACATGCTCACTTTATCTTGCCTATTTCTGGTTTAGACTTTAAATATTATGAATAGATTCTTATTAGTTTTTGTGGTTTTGGCATTTTCTGTTTTATGGTGTAATGCACAATTACCTTTAAATGAAAAGGAATACGCCGACAGTTTAGAAAAAGTTCTTATTAGTACGAAATCTGACAGCTTAAAAGCGAGAGCAAATTATCAATTATCACATTACTGGAGCATACATAAAGACACACGAAAAGGCAATCAATATCTACAACGTGGAAAGGCATATTCAAAAAAATATCCTTATCTACAGGCGATATATTATTTTTTCGAATCAAATCTGTACTTATATGAAGATCCGAAGAAAAGTACCAATGCAATTTTAGAAGGCGAACATCAGCTTTTGAAATTTGAAACTAAAGAATCCTATACATTTAGAGCTAAATTATGGTATAATTTAGCGATCCTGGCGCAAGAAAAAGACGACCAAAAAGCCACTTTAGACATTATTTTAAATAAGGTTATACCGTTTGCAAAAAAAAGTCAGGATACATTAATGCTGGCCAAATATTATTCACAAGCCGGAAAAATATTCATGAACAATGATCAACTTGAAAAGGCGGAAGAATATTATAATAGGACAATTGATCTCATAAAAAACAAACCGACAAAATCCACCATACTACTTAATACATACATCATTGCTTCATCAAACTACATTTTTTTAAAAAAACATTCAAAAGCAAAAATAATGCTTGATAAGGCGAAAAATATGCTATCTAAATTTCCTAAATCCATTTCACAGTCTGATTATTATTGGGCCGAAGGCAATTATTATGAAGAAATTGAGCAATATTCACAGGCTTTGAAAAGCTATACTATTGGAATATCAAGGGCAACGGAACAGGGCCAGGATTACATTGTACAGGCGCTTGAGATGCAGAAATATTCTGTATTGACAAAGTTGAAGAGATACAGCGAGGCTCTTCCGTTAATTACAAAGGTGGCACGGGATACGGCCTATATGAGTACAACGAACAATAGAAAATCCATTTTTAATGAATTAGCAAAAACCTACAATCACCTTGGCAAAGATGCCCTGGCTTATACCTGGCTAAGGCGGTACAGTCTATTAAACGATAGTATAAATGATAGCCAGCTGAAGAATGACATTAATAAACTTGAAATTAAATTCAGGAATTTAGAGAATCAGAAAAAGATTGCTACCCTGGAAGCAGAAAAAGAGAAGGCTGTCTTATCATCAAAAAATAGCAGATTAATGATCTGGCTGCTCGGGACGGCAGTGGTGTTGTTCCTGGCAGTTACTATTTTTACCTTAAATTATTACCGGGGTAAGAATAAATTGGATCGCACAACTGCCATGCTTGAGGGAGAAGAGCGAGAGCGGAAAAGAATAGCGAGAGATCTTCATGATGGATTAGGTGGAATGCTTGCTGGTGTTAAAATTAAACTATCTAGCTGGGTGGCAAATAAGCATAACTTAAAGACGGATGTGGAATTAGACCGGATTATTTATCAGCTTGACGATTCACTAAATGAACTCCGCTATATAGCGCATAATATGATGCCTGAAAGTTTGGTCAAATTTGGTTTAGAAACCGCACTAAAAGATTTATGTGATTCGATGTCTGTAAACAACAATTATGTGGTATTTCAGTCTTTTCTCAGCGATGCAGATATTCCGGCAAAGATACAACCGACAATTTACCGTATTGTGCAAGAATTGTTATATAATGCCAAGCGCCATGCTAACGCGCAGCATATTATCGTCCAATGCAGTCAAAACGAAGGGTCTTTTTTTATAACTGTAGAAGATGATGGAATAGGTTTTGCCCAGAATTCTTTAGTTGCTAAAAATGGTATGGGTTTAAAGAACATACAAAGCCGGGTAAATTACTTAAATGGCAAAATGGAAATTGTATCTAACAAACACGAAAAAGGGAGTGCGGTGAATATCGAACTGAATGTTACAAAATAATTGATCCAGTATATCGTTGAATATCATATACCTTCAAATATAAAATGTCAAAGGCATGCTTACTCCCCTTACTCAGTTAGAGCAAGAGCTCATTGTCGATGACACTATTTAGACTTTCAGGATACATCTTCACCTATATCAACCAAATCTATAAAAATTTATAGCATTACCGATATTCGTTCACCACAAATAGCACTACACTTTTAATTTCTAACACTTCTGACTAAAAATTCCTTATCAATATTGACATTTCACTGCTTTTTCACAAAAAACCAACCAAGACCTATCACTCATCAGGCACTACACCAACAAAAACAATATCTACACACCCCTTTAACAGGCCTTTTAATACTAAAGTCGCAATCTAACAAAGAAATAACGCATTTACCATGGGATTTTCGACAAATTTTAAAGGCAATGAGCATATGTAAAAATAATGTATTTGATTCATACCTTCAAGGTAAAGATTTACCTTCTACTCGGAGATTTGCTAAAAAAATTAAACCATTCATCAATTAGGGTTTATGCGTTCCAAACATTCGGTCCCAAATAGAGGTATAAAAACCAAAGTTTCTTTGTTCGTTTAAATGATGTTGATTATGAAATTTTGTCGTTCCTAAAAATAATTGCTCCGTCCATTTTGGAAAGAACTCTCGGTTTAGATGACCGATAGTTCCCCAAATCAAATTGATGAACACATAAAACGAAATGGAAAAAATAGAAAAATCATACCACATAAAAACAAAGATCATCATCAATCCGAAACCTAATGTTTCAAAAGGATGCAGCACAAAAAGGCTCAGAAAATTAGTGCTCGTATGTTCGTGATGTTTGCGGTGTAAAATTTTATAAATAAGCGGATGATGCACCAGATAATGAAAAATATACATCAACAGGTCCATCACCAAGACAATGACTATGACTTCAATGAGAAGTGCCAGGATTGTTTTAGATTCGTTTAATATAATCCATCCCGATTTCCAAAAATAAACCCCAATCAACATCACAACGCTATTGAGAAACATGCTTAGAAAACTTACATACAAATCAGATTTTAGAAAAGGATGATCAGTCGTCTGGATCTTATTTTTTAAACAGGTTTTATCAATAAACAGGTAAAATCCAATCGAAAACAAATACAAAAATGTATTAGCTGTCAAACTGAAAATAATCCATTCCAACCAAGATAGCTTTTCAAAAAATAACAAAAAATTCAAAACGCATGTAATTTAAGATTAGCCTATAAAAGTATGGAATTTCCTGACGAGCCAAAACGAATTGATATTTCGTGAATAGACAGGCGTGTGATTGAAGATTTTTTTCTGGAAAAAGAACCTAGAACATCTCTATATGAGCCCTAGTTCCTGATCCGGTCCTGCTCGTTACCTGCACCTCCTGTATTTCGCTTTTTCACAGCAGCAGCACCTTTACTAAAATTATAGCTAAAAGAAATCACACCTACGCGGTTATCAAATGCATTACGATAGGTTGCCGCAGTAAGCGGAATATTCAGGATTTCGCCCCTGGGTTTATTGCTGTCGAACACATCCCGCAAAGTGAATTTTATCGAGGCTTTATCAGCCAGGAATTTCTTCTGGACGGCTACATTCACCAGATAGATCGATGCCTTTTTGAACTGAGCACTTTCACTTGGCGAAAGATAGACCCCATTCAGCTCACCCCCCCATCCCTTGTTAAAATTAAACTGGTTATTCGGCTGCACATACACATAAAAACTTCCGGTAGCAAGCCCGTTATTCCCTGGAAAGCCACTGAAACGGTTGCGAACAGCTTCTGAATATAAATTAAGCCTATACCAGTTCCCCATTTTCAAATTCAGGTTCAATGAAGCACCATAATACCTGAGTCGACCCACATTTCCTGTCCGGCTAATGAATATTCCATTCTCCTGATTGATCACTTCCGTGATCATATCTGTATGCAGGCTGTAAAAAATGTCGAAATTTATTTTGTTGTCATGGTTAAAATTTAAATCGATCTTATCGTTAAATTCCGGTCTGATGTATGGGTTTCCGGCAAAATACGTGAATTTATCAATTAGGAATATAAAAGGATTGAGATCCTGATAGTAAGGTCTTCTTACCCGTCTGCCATAGTATAAAGTAAGTTTGTTTTTATTGCTATCGAGCTTGTAAGAGAAATATAATGTAGGAAAAAGGTTTGTATAGTGCTGACTAAAAGTAGAATCTGACCGGATAGCATTACCCAATTGATGTCCCTCCATATTGGTCTGTTCTATCCTTAACCCAGCCTGAATGCTAAACCGTTTCCATTCCTTATTGAAGTTTACATATGCAGCGTTGATGTTTTCCTTATACCTGAAATGGTTGGTCTTTTCATTATCAGTGATGAGCTGATCATTTTTCTGTATGAAATAATCCGCAATGTTATCTGTATTCACAAAGCTGGTTTTTAACCCGGCAGATAGCTTAGCCTTACCCTTCAACGGATGTTCATAATCGCCTTTTGCCGAATAGACAGCGATTTTAGAAGGTAAACTTGCAACCAGATCCTCCCGGATAGTAGTACCTAGCTGTGAATTAAAAATTTCATTCCCAAAAGTCTGATCAGTGCTGTTTTTATACCGAATGTGGTCAAGATCAAAAGAAAGCTCCCGACCAAGACTATCATATTTGTGGCTGTAATTAAAATTGATCCCATTTCTGTCCTGTCCCGATTGTTCTGTGTTTAACGCGCTGATAACCGAATCCGTAACACCAGATGGTTTGGTAGCAATAGCTGTGACGTCTCTAACTTGATTGCCACGGTTATAGGATCCGGTAAATACAAAACCAAGGGTCGTTTTATCACTTACATAGAAGTCCATTCCAGCCTTGGTGTTCGGGGTAGTGTTTCTTGGGTTAAAAATGCTATGCTGTTTAAAAACAGATTGCAACTCGTCATCCTCATTATAGAACCATCGGTTAATGTCAAGGGCCCTCCAGCTATGTTCCGTGCTGTATCCTAGGTTCCCGAAAACATTGATCTTGTTTTTTCGATAGTTCAGGTCAACACTACCGTTATGTCTCCAGTTGGGTGAATAGCCAGCGCCCACATTCAAAGAGCCGTTTAATCCATTAATCTGCGATTTCTTAGTTCTGATATTGATCAGGCCAGCGCTACCGGCAGCATCATAACGGGCTGGTGGATTCGGAATCAATTCGATCTGGTTGATGGCGCTTGCGGGCAAGGATTTAAGATAGGCTGCCAATGCGGTGGCACTAAGGTAGGTCGGCCTATTGTCGATCAGCACAACTACACTGCTCAGACCTTTCAGGCTGATATTACCATCCTGATCAACCTGCACACCTGGTGCCTTTTCCAACACTTCCAACGCGTTAGCGCCACCATTACTAATTAGCGAACCAACATTCAATACTGTACGGTCTATTTTCTGTTCAATGAAGTTCTTTGTCGTAACGATCTTTACCTCTTTCAAGCCTATCGGCTTTTTTAATGTATCGGAACTTTTCTTTGCTGTATCAATTTTCTTTACGGTGTCAGTTTGTGCAACTGCTAAAATTGGGGCAATAGTTATCCACAGGATGAATTTCATCCTCAAAAAACAGTTGTTCATGTGCTTATTGGCTAGTTATGGTCGTAGGTGAAATCTATGGTGTCTTTGTCCGTTTTGAGATAATCTTTAAGAATTTTTTTAAGCACCTTATCGGGTTGTTTTTTTCCATTAACGGTAAGTTCCTGGTTGGTGATATGGAAGTTAAAATTTTTGCTCTTGGTATTGATTCCTGCGCGTTCCATCGCCTGGAAAAGTTTCTCGGTAAATCCGGAAGTTTTGGCACCGATCCGTAACAATGGCTTGGCATTTAGTCTTACCTGTGGGTTTGGTTGAGTAATGGGCGCTAACTTCACCTTTGTTCCTGTTTTAACGTTCGTGTTCGTATTGATGTTCGTCGTTACGTCAATTTTCGTATTGGAGTTGATGTTGGAAGTATAATACAAACTACTATCTAAGGCCACGTTTATTGTATTCATAACAGTAGTATTGACAAGCTTACTGGTGAGTTCCCCTAGCACCTTCAAATCCAGCCTGATGTCAGAACTATCCACAAGATCATTAAAGGAGCTATCTGCCAAAGTACTTTCTAAATCTAAACCGATCGTTGTTGAACCAGTAACCGATGTAACTGAAGGCTGAGTTAAAATCGTTTCCTTCTTTTGTTTCCTGACAATCTGCTTTAATTTAGGCTTTCCGCTTTTCCTTGTGGTATCTGCGCTTTCAGAAGTTGCTGTGGTCTTAGTGGCCTTTGGTTTCTGAAATTCAGCAGGCTGTAAAGTGGAAGTAGTAGCACGTAGCATACCGAAACTACACAATAATAAAACTGCTACCATCAGGCATCCCTTTTCTATAGAATTCAAGGTCATATTTTTTTGATAAGCAATGCGTTTCACCCGGTTTATGAGGTTACTTTGTTTAGCAAATGCCATTGCATAGGCAGGCACATTCAATTGATATTCCCTAAACGAAAGTAATGCCTGAATATAGTTTTGCTTGCCATCTGCATTTTTCAATACCATCTCATCGCAGCAGTTTTCCCTTTCTCTCCTAATCAGCGACGAGATCCACAATACCGCTGGATTGAAAAAGAACAATACTTCGAGCATATGCTGCAGCATATTGACCAGAAAATCAACCCTTTTAATGTGCGCCAACTCATGGAGCAGCATCATTTCAATTTCCTGGGGCCTGATGGCTGTGATCATACCTAGCGGAATGAGAATAACTGGTTTAAAATGACCAATTACAAGCGGCACCTTAGTCAAACCCGACTGCATGATCTTCACCGTTTTGCGCAATCCAATCTGTTCGGCAAGTCTTATTACTTCTTCTTCCCAGTACTTTCCGGCAGGAAAGAGTTGTCTTGTTTTCAAATAATGAAGCTCCATGAGGTTACTGCCGAGTTTAATACTTTTCATTAACACCACCAGCAACCAGATTATTAAGATTGTTCGGGCATTGTTTTGCAAAAAAGTACGGCTTAAGACCAACAGATTATTGGTTTCAGAAACTGCGGGTATCGAAAGCACTGCAGCAACCTGGTCGGATTTTATTGTTTTCGGTGTCAGGCGCTGAGATTCAGTGTTGGCTACAGGTTTATCAGTAGAACTAAGCTTAATATAACCCGTTATCATGACACTAAAAGTAAATAAGCCCAGTAGCCCTACCAGAATGCAATAACGCAGTAGTGGACTTGCAGATCTGGTAAGCAATAAGGTAATGCCAGTTAACAAAGCCATCACCAGACCGAAGCCCAGTGAGTAAAATAATACGATGTTTAAGATCTGTTCCATAATTCAAGGTTTTTAAAAATGGTTTACTTTTTTTGATCCAGTTTGTCGAGTATGTCCCTGATGACTTTCAGGTCCTCTAACGAAGCATTTTTGTTGTCGAGCAACTGCATGACCAGGTTTTCGGCAGAGCCATCATAGATGTGGTTCACAAACTTGTCCAGCAGATGGCCTTTTGTCTTGTTCGGTTCTTCAGCAGCACTGTAAATATGTGTCATACTGCTTTGGTCTCTCTTCAGCATGCCCTTTTCTGCCATGAGCTGCATCTGTTTTAATGTAGTCGTGTAATTAACCTCTTTAATCAGCGCAAGTTGATTGTGTACAAACCTGACTGTGTTTGGCCCATGTTTCCAAATCACGGTAAGTATATCCAGTTCTGCTTTTGAAGGTTCTATTTTAGGTTCCATAGAACAAACATACGATTAAAATCGTACGATACAAATTTATTTCTCTTTTTTTGAGCATTTGCCCGACAGCCCACTTAAAACAGAATTCTCCTGGCAATCTTTGTCATGACCCGGCCACTTATGTCATCAGGCGATAACTTACGGTGAAGGGCGGAGTATCTGAGAGTCCATTAGAAAATTTAGAAGTGATTTTAGCGATTATTAGCGAGGTTTATGGTAAAAAATAAAAGATGTTTTAGGCTATTTTCCTCTCTACTTCAACTCCGTAGTAAGGCCATTTAATATATAACGAGTGTTTTTCAGCAATATATATTATAAGGTACTAGTTGGAAAAACCAAAATGATTGACCTCACTCCGCCAATTTCAAAACAACATCTGATGTCCTAATCATTAATACTAATGGGATCAAGGCAAAATTGGCGAAGGGGGATGAGTTTGATGTGGTTTATCCAGGAATAACAGATTTGGTAGTCAAACAGAAGTTAATTAGTATTAAAATATACTATAATTTAAATTTTTAGTATAATTGTAATACAATTATGTGATTATGAATTATCAACTGATCAAAGAAGCTATTGCTCTTATGGAAAAATTTGAATCTACCGTTGACTCCAAATCTTATACAAAAGATTTGATTGGCTTCAAACGCTGGATTTATGATGGTGAAAAAGAAGTGCAAAATCCCGGCTGTGATATTGGTTGGGTGGGGAAAGAAAATGGCCGAAGTGCAGATAGCGAGATCAACACCTTAATTGTTCACATGAATAGATACGCAAAAACCTATTCCAGATCAGCTATATGTGATTCAGCATTCAGCACTCAAGAAGATTTTATATACTTAATTAACCTAAAGGCCTTTGGATCAATGACAAAAACCGAATTGATTAAAAAGAATCTTCAGGATAAACCTGTAGGTATGCAAATCATCAACCGGCTGATTGGGCAAGGCTGGATACAACAGCACGATTCTTCAGAAGATAAAAGGAGTAAAATCATTTCGATTACAACCAAAGGAATTGAAGCCCTGGAAGATATCATGGAAAAAATCAGGCAAGCCAGTCAAATTGTGACCGGAAACCTTAGCGAAATTGAAAAAATGGAATTGATTAAACTACTTCAGAAATTGGATCGCTTTCACCAAGATATATATGATAAGAATATAGCGCCAGATCAACTTATCCATGTCGCTTATCATGATTTTTTATTAAAAAGCAATTAAAGCCATCGCATCTATCAAGAAACTTAGTAACTGAGATTTAAAAAAACAAAACTCTTTCGTGAAAGCACCAGATTCAAAAAAAACCATAGCGATAATTGGGGCAGGAATTTCCGGTCTTTCGGCTGCCGCTTATGCGATGCAGGCTGGTAACGAAGTACATGTTTATGAAAAGCATCCTCAACCTGGAGGAAGAGCACGACAATTCACAACAGAAAATGGCTATGTATTTGATATGGGTCCAAGCTGGTATTGGATGCCCGATATTATTGATAATTTCTTTCAGGACTTTGGTTATAAAGCAAGCGACTTTTATCATCTGGTTTCCCTTAATCCCCAGTTTGAAATGGTTTTCGAGGATGGACTGCTTACCGTTCCGGAATCTTACGAGGATTTAAAAAATTTGTTTGAGCAACTAGAAACAGGAGCCGGTAAAAAACTTGATGTCTTCATGAACGCTGCAAAGTATAAATATGAAGTTGGCATGCGGGATTTTGTGAACAAACCATGCTACAGCTGGCTGGAGTTTGCATCTCCTAAAATTGCCAGGAGCGCTTTAAAACTGGATCTGTTGTCAAATTTCAGAAGCTACGTTAGCAAATATTTCTCACATCCCAGACTAAAAACCTTAATGGAATTCCCTGTTATTTTCCTGGGCGCTTCTCCGAAAAATATTCCGGCACTTTATAGCCTAATGAACTATGGAGGTTATGCTTTGGGTACCTGGTATCCCATGGGGGGATTTTACCAGTTGGTATTGGGGATGAAAAAAGTAGCGGAAAAGCAAGGCGCTATTTTTCATTTTAACCAAAACGTAGAAAAAATCGTTACTGAAGAAGGAGTTGCCAAGGGAATCGTCGTAAATGGGGAGTTTAAGGCATTTGATGTTATTATTGCTTCTTCGGATTACCATCATACCGAAACTATGCTAAACAGCGAATTGCGTAACTATGATCAAAAATATTGGAAAAGTCGAACATTTGCCCCCTCTTGCCTGATTTACTATTTAGGGTTTAAAGAGAAACTTCCTAATCTTAAACATCATACTTTATTCTTTGAAAATGATTTGGATGAACATATTAAGAGCATTTACGAAGAAAAAAAATGGCCTGAAAAACCCTTGTTCTATGTGTGCTGCCCATCCAAAACAGATCCTGATTTAGCACCCGAAGGACACGAAAACATTTTTCTGCTGATGCCGCTAGCAACCGGCCTTGATGATGAAGAAAACATTCGTGAGCACTATTTTCAGCATATGATCAAAAGCTTAGAAAAGCACACTGGAGCAAAAGATTTATTAGCAAAACTAAATTACAAACGAAGCTATTGTGTGGATGATTTTATCAGCGATTACAATGCTTACGGAGGAAATGCTTATGGTCTGGCCAACACCTTAGGTCAAACCGCAGTATTAAAACCCGGCATTAAGAACAGGCATTTATCTAATCTTTTCTATACCGGACAGTTGACCGTGCCTGGTCCTGGTGTCCCTCCATCAATTATCTCCGGTAAAATTGTAGCTAA
>NZ_CAMLHF010000165.1 GCF_946479715.1 uncultured Pedobacter sp.
CAATACTATTAAACTATATTTCTTTTTCATCTTAGTAATATTAAAATCCAACATTTATACCGGCAACAAACATTTTTGATGTTGGGTATCCATCTCCACCTTCAGGATCGTACCCTTTGTACTTTGTAATCGTAAAAAGATTTCTACCTGTTACATACACTCTCAGATTGCTCATTTTTGCTTTCTTAACAAATCCTTCAGTGAAGTTATAAGATAACGAAAGTGCCGCCATCCTTAAAAAAGAGGTATTTTGAACCGCGTAATCAGTTTCTCCGACACCATAACGTCCACTGCCGGTGTAGGCTCTTGGAATGTTAGAATTGGTGTTTTCCGGTGTCCAGCGATCAAGCACATCCGTAATTCCAGCATACTCTCCTGAACCATTCAACAAACCTTCGTATAAACCGCTAATCGCTTTACCTCCGTAGTTGTAGTTAAATACTGCATTTAGCGAAAGGTTTTTGTAAGCAAAATTTGTAGAGAAACCGCCATAAAATTTAGGGTCCTTTTTACCAACCACAATTCTATCGGCATCGTCTATCTTATTATCTCCATTAACATCAACTGGAATAATGTCGCCCGGATGAATCGTACGGCCTCCGTAATCAATATCTTTAATACGCTCAAGATCTGATTGTTGAGCTATCTTTTCGAACTTATAGGTATAGATAGAGTTTAGCGACTGATTTAAAAACAAGTTCCCTTCTCTTTGTATATCTACCCCTGTAAATCCTCCATAATTATAGATCGCGTCAACACTTCCATATAACTTTGTAATCTTATTTTTATAAGAGGATAGGTTTACGCCAAAATCCCATTTGAAATCCTCCTGATCAATAATCTTGGCATTAACGTTAAATTCTATTCCTTTGTTTAACAATGAGCCAACATTATCGATGGTATTTTTAAAACCGGAAGTGGTAGATAAAGTTCTTTCCATTAACAGGTCATCATTATGAATAATGAAATAGTCGGCGCTAAACGTCAATCTATTATTTAATACAGTTACGTCAAGACCTAAGTTTAGCTGTTTTTGCTTTTCCCAAACCAGGTTTGGATTTCCTAAACGGCCATCTGAAACGTAGGTTACAGAGTTGTCTGAGAAAACAGGTCTGTATAGGGAACGATACGCGAAATTAGGGATGTTCTGATTACCCGCAATACCATATCCTGCACGTAATTTTAGTGCATCAACATTTATACCCTCAAAGAAACTCTCTTTAGAGATGTCCCAAGCCAAGGCAAGTGAGGGAAATAAGCCCCATTTATTGCCATTACCAAATCTCGAGGAACCATCATACCTGCCAGTTAAGGTGGCAAAATATTTATTATCGTAGTTGTAATTAAATCTTGCTACATAGCTGATCAGGGAATTGGTTACGAAATCTGAACCTAATTGAAATTGTTCTTTTAAGTAGGCGCCTCCAAGATACTTGTAAGAGAAATCATCGGTAGCAAAACCCGAAGCGTCGATCTGATTGTAATTGTAGTTGTTCTGAGATAAACCAAAACTCACTAAGCCAGAGAAATTATGTTTTCCGTAAGATTTGTCGTAAGACACAGAATTATCCCACTGCCAGTTCATCCAGCTTTCTTTCTTTTGTGTTGCTCTTCCGTTATAAGAGTTGCGCAACGACTGACCAAGGTCTTTCGGAATATAGTTAAAGTAATCCTGTGACCTTACGTCGAATGATACGCCTGTACGAATATTTAAACCTGGTATTGGCGTTGCCACAGCATAATTTGAGGTAAGCAAGCGGTTTTGTTTTCCTTTACCATCTATAGTTAGGCTTCTTATCGGGTTATAAAGGTCTGTACTCTGAATTCCTTTCCAGCTTAAATAGGTTATTTTATCGTCAATAGGCAACAGAGGATTCGCATTAGCAGCTATGCCGAATACCCCACCATCTATGTATGATTCTTCAGTTCTCGAAAAACCAGTATTAGTTCCAATTTTAAACCATGGTTTAATTTTCTGATCGAGGTTGATCTGTCCACCATATCGTTTGTAATCTGAAGTTTTTAATAACCCGCCCTGATCAGTATAGTTAAAGCTCACATACATGGAACCATCTTCACCCCCTTTTGAAAACGTAGCGGTATGATTCTGCTGTACTCCTTTTTTAGTGATCTGATCTAACCAGTTATAAGACTCGCCTCTATTGTAAACAGCCAACTCATCAGCCCCAAATGCAATAGAGTTCGGCCCAAGTAGCGTATTGATGTATGCTTGCCTATTTGCAGTAGGATTTTCATCCATGTATTTGTTGGCGTAGGCATCTAACCTTAGGTCAACTATTTGTTGTGCATTTAAATAAGATAAGTTTCTTGTAAATGATTGTACGCCAACCCAGGCACTATATTCAATCTTTCCTTCTCCACTCTTTCCTTTTTTTGTGGTGATCAAAATCACACCATTGGCACCCCTTGATCCATACAAAGCCGTTGCCGATGCATCTTTTAACACATCAATACTAGCAATGTCATCAGGATTTATGGTGTTGAACGCTTGTTCTATTACCAAGCCATCTACTACGTAAATAGGATCTGCACCAAATTTAATGGAGTTATTCCCTCTTACTTTTATAGATACACCACCTCCGGGTCTGGGGTCATTACTCTGTACCAGTACACCGGCAATACGACCTTGCATAGCCTGGTTAACATTGGTTACAGGCAATTCACTAATGGTTTTGTCTGTTATACCTGCAACCGATCCGGTAAGATCCTTTTTTCTGATGGTTACACCTACTACAGTTACCTCTTCCAGATTGTTGTTCTCTGGAACAAGAGATATATTCATGGTGGCCGAAGCAGGAAGTTCCTGAGTTATATAGCCTACAGAGGTAAAAACAATTGTTGAGTTTGCCGTGGTGCTTAACGTAAACTTACCGTCTTTATCGGTTGATATACCGGTGCCCGTGCCCTTGACCTTCACTGAAACACCTGGAATGGGTAATTTGTCGTCCTTTCCGGTTACCCGGCCTGCGACATTAATTGAATTCTGAGCGAAAACTGTAAAACTACACTGTAAAATGAGAAATATGAGTAAAGCATACCATCTTACAGATCCTTTAATCGTAAAGAAAGACATAGTGAATAATATTTGGTTAATCCCGTTTAATATTTGTTAGGATAAACTTACGGGGAAATTAGAAGCCAGAAATGGACTAACTAAGACAAATAATGGACAATATTATCATAACTGAAGTGTTACAAACTGTAAAATAAGTTACATTTATTATACCTTAGCGTTTAATATGACAGAGGAAAAAAAGAAAATCAAAGAGGGATTTTTGGGACAAAAAATGATTGTCCTTACGCCTAATATTAGGAAAAGCATTAAGAACAATCCTTTAATCAATTCTTTTTACCTTACGGCAATAGGCTACTATCCCCATGCCTTGGGGCATGATCGTGAGCGGAAAACAGGTTCTGCAGAATTTATTTTACTTTACTGCATTGATGGAGAAGGTACTGTTGAATTGGATAATAAGGTTTATGTTTTAAGAGCAAATACATTTTTTATCATCCCTAAAAATGTACCCCATAGATATTTTAGCTCCTTGAAAAACCCATGGAGCATATACTGGATGCATTTTAGTGGTGTTAATTCAAGGATGATTTATGAGCGTTCTCTTGTTGAGGGACAACACGAGGTACATTCAATTCCTTTTGAGCAAGACAGAATAGATGTTTTTAACCAAATATATACCATGCTCGAGGAAAGTTTTGGTACAAAGGAAATGGAGATCATGAACTTCAGACTACTCTATCTTGTAACCTCCTTGATTTATTATAAGGAGATAAATCCTTCTGTTTATAATAAGGATGCTGTAAGCAGTTCCATTACATATATGAAAGAGAATCTTGATAAAAAACTTTCAGTAAACCAACTTGCCGACCAACAGAAGATATCTCTATCACACTATTTAAGGATATTTAAGCAAAAAACAGGCATTTCACCGATTGCCTATTACAATCAGCTCAAAATACAGCACTCTTGCCAGTACCTTTACTTTACCGACAAAAGCATTAAAGAAATCTGTTCGGTACTGGGTATTGATGATCAATACTATTTTTCACGATTATTTAGCAAGCTTATTGGTACATCTCCTTCAGAATATAGAAAGAAACATAAAAAATAGTTTTAGTTCTTCACCCTGTTCTTTTCGCTTTCTGCTCCTGATTCACCATGTTTAGCTGGTGTGCTAAAGGCTTTTCCAAAACGATAATTAAAGGAGAGAACTGCTGTTCTTGAATCACCTTTGTTAGTCCAGTTCGCTTCTGTTTGTGCAAGATTATTAATAACTCCCCTATTAATTCTACTGTAAAATAAATCATTGATGGCTAGCTTTAACGTAGTGCCAGGCGACAATTTCTTTTGAATGGCTGTACTGGCCTGCCATATACTTTTCAGTTCAAACTGAACATCTATGATCCGGTTTCTATAGTTACCATTTAATTCGGCATCCCAACCACTTCCCAGGGCAAATTTTGCATTTGCACTTGTAAAATAGAAAGTGCCACTGGTATTTAGTTTTCCGGTATAGAAATCGCTTATTGTGGTGATATTAGTAAGCTCTTCATAAACATCAATACTAAGCCATTTTGCCACATCAAATGTCCCGTTAAATGAAATGCTTTTAACCCTTTTTTTTCCAATATTACCGGGTCTGCTGTAGTAAGTACCGTTTAATATCTCTATAGTTTCATTAACTTCATCCCTGGATTTTGAATAGCTTATGGTAGTGGTATACTTGTTTTTATAGGTATGGGACAATTCTATCGATTGAGTATATGACGGTCTTAAAAATGGATTTCCAACATAAAAGGTAAATTTGTCCAATGGAGAAATAAAAGGATTTAAATCCTGGTAATATGGACGATCAATTCTCCTTCCGTAATTAAGGCCAATTTGATTGTTAGCAGCTGTATCCAATTTATACAATACATAAACAGTAGGAAAAAGCCCCGTATAATTTCTTTTAAATGCTGAATCAGGCTTCATTGCGTTACCTAGTTGATGACCATCAGAGATGGTATTCTCGAGCCTTAGCCCAAGTTGTATAGAGAATTTTTTCATTTCTCTGTTTAAGTTCAGGTATGCAGCGCTGATATGCTCTTTGTATATGAAATGGTTGCTCTTGTCAAAATCCGGTTTAGTAATTTCATTTATTGTATAGGCATAATCTGCGGTATTATCGGTTTTAGTATAGCTGGTCTTTAATCCGGATGCCAGCTTCCAATCAGACTTTAAGGGCAACGAATAATCAGTTTTCACCGAATAGATATCAATATTTCCCGGAAGGTATCCTGTTAGGATATCTTCTGATTTTAATGATCCGTTCGCAAAAAAGCTTGAATTATAATAAGTTTGATCGGTTTTGTTCCTGTAAGCCAGATAATCAGCATCGGCTGTAATTCCATGTCCTTTTTTATCAAATTGATGTCGGTAGTTTAAATTAACACCGCCATTACTAAAATCAATTACATCAATATTTTTAGCCTTAATTACGGAATCGAGTTGTTGTAGTGAATTCAACAGATTACTTGAATTATTATTTATCTGTGTAGACGCTCTCGACATTCCGCTAAAAAGGATACCCCATGTAGTATTGTCAGACTGATAATAATCAGCTCCCGCTTTCGCATTTAAAGAATTTCCATGTCTGTCAAAATAACTGTTCTGGTTGAAATACGATTTTGGACTGTTGTCAGCATTTTTATAGGTGCGGTTGATATCAAGATCCGAAAAGCCGGTATTATAGTTATAGCTGAAATTTAAAAAGTAATTAAACTTATTGTTCCTTAAGTTGAAGTTCAGACTATTTAGTGTTCTTGTTTTTTGGCCTTGATTAAGGCTTAAGTTAAAACCACCATTAAAGCCTTTAAGGCTTCCCTTTTTGGTTTTTATATTAATTACCCCGGCGTTACCAGCTGCATCATACTTAGCAGGAGGATTTGTCATGATCTCTATTTGTTCTAATGATGAGGATGGCAGCGATTTCAAGTAGTTTTCCAAATCCGCACCAGATAGGTATGTTGGTTTATCGTCAATGAGTACCAACACCCCCTGCTTGCCTTTTAGGCTTATTACGCCATTCTGGTCAACCTGCACACCTGGTGATTTTTCCAGAACTTCTAATGCAGTAGAACCGGTATTAGATATCAGGGCGTCTACATTCACAACCACCCGATCAATCTTACGTTCAATAAAGGATTTTTTACCTGTAATATTTACCTGATTAAGGCTATTACTGGAAGGAATAAGTTTAATATCAGGGATAAAAAAACTACGCTGTGTTGTGTTTAAAGTGATTACTTCACTCTTATAGCTTGTATAACCCATGGCGGAAACTTTTATTTGATAGTCTCCTGCATTTAACTGATTGAAACTGAATTTACCATCGCCTTCTGTAAAGGTTGATTTAAGTACAACTGAATCTTTAGCATTAAGCAAAGCAACTGTGGCCAGATCAAAGGCTTTATTTTCTGCATTCCTTATCTGTCCGGAAATACTTGCCTCAGTCTGTTGGGCGAAGGAAACAATTGGGGCAATACAAATCCCTATGGCTAAAATAGCCAATATCTTTTTTGTCATCATCGAAAATTAATTTTTAAAATCCGGGCATGGCAAGCCCTTGTCGCTATTTTTAATCCGTGCTTACTGTTGTAGTAATTGTTCCTTTACGATTTTTAAGATACTTTTTCATGTACTTCTGGTGAACGGCATCTGATTGTTTCCTGCCATTAATAACCAATTCATCCGCATCCAGCTTGTATTTAAAGTTATTTGTTGGTTGCAATAAACCATCGTTTTGCAATTCCTTAGTCATGTCTTTTGGTTCTGCCGGATCCTGAATCACTACTCCTTCGCTCACCCTTACTTTTGGAGCTACCGGCTTGGCAGGCAAATATGGTTTTCTATATACAGGAGCTATTGGGGCTACTGGTACAGGGGGAACCGGATAATGTTCTGGATCTGCCGCGTATTTTGCCGCCTCGTCTGCATATTTTGCTGCATCCTTTTTATACTGCTGGCTTGCTGCAGCGTATTTTTTGGCCTCTTTTTGATACCGGGCAGCATCAAAAATCTCGTTGCTTAGGTCTTTCTGTCTTGCTATGTCATGAGCTGTTTTTGCCTTTTCGGCTTCTTCTCTTTTTTGTTCGGCAGCAACCCTCGCTCTTTCTCTTGTCTGTTCTGCAGTTTTAGCATAATTTGCGTTCTTGTGTTTAACTGCAGACGTCTTTTTAGCGATACGATTCGTTGTGTTATGCTTTTTAGTTGTATCCTGATATGGCTTTATATTAATCACTTCACGAACCGGACTTTTATCGGCTGCAACAGTTTTTGTACTTCTGGTAAAAGCTGCTGTAAAAACCAACGTTGATATTAACGTAATGGTCAGAATAATCTTCTCCATTTTATTCAGCGAAGAACTTTTGTTGAATACCATCCTGCTCACACGCTCCAAAAGTTGATTCTTTCTGCCGGTAAGTGCCATAACATATTGGTTTGATTGAAATTCCTGACAAGAAACAAGCGCTTGAATATAGTCTTGCTTGTTTAAAGTACAAGTTAATGCAAGATCATCGCAGCAGTTTTCTCTTTCTTCTTTGATCAATTTAGACAGCCAAAGCACAGCGGGATTAAAAAAGAATATGATCTCAATCAAGCTTTGAAGTATGTTTACCAGGTAATCACTACGCTTAATATGCGCTAGTTCATGACTGATTATCGCTTCAACTTCAGCGGTCGACAGCCCATTTAACAAGCCAAGTGGAATTAATATCACCGGCTTCAGGTGTCCTGCAACAACAGGTACTTTCGTAATTCCAGATTGTAGAATCTGAATATTTTTTGGAATGTTCAATTTAATTGAAAGTTCAGTTACCTTATGCTCCCAGAAATTACCTGCTGAATAGATTTGGGTATTTTTTAGATAGTAAATTGCATGCATTCCCATCATGAGCTGGATGCATTTAATGCAGATGATCAAAAACCAAATCAATACTATTTGAACGGAATAAGATGTCCATATATTCATCAAAGACCCAATTCCATCAATAAATCCAGAACTTCCCTGAGTCAAAGATTGAGAATTGATTGCAGTAGCGGCTTCTTTACTTATTTGAGGCGAGAAAAGTGTCGCTCCGCCTGACTTAGCTAAGCTTTGATGGATACTCCCTGAGTTTAATGTATCATAAAATACCAGACTCATGATGATCACAAACAAAAACAAAACAGCAGTAAGTAAATTATACCTTATTGCAGCGCTGCTTTTTTTTGTGGTAACTATAATCAGACTTGTTAATAAAGCAAGGATCATCCCTATCCATAATGAATGGAAAAAAGTGATACATAAAGCATATTGAAATTCCATAATTGTGGTTCTTAAATTATTCGAATTTTTATTATTTATCTAGTTTCTTTAACATCTGTTTAATAGCATCAAGATCTTCTTTAGAAGTTTTTTCATTACCTAATAATTGCATCACTAGTTTTGAAGCAGATCCTTTATACAAAGTATTTACAAAGCGATTCAACAGTTGATCCTTAGTTTTATTTTCGGCCTCTACAGGAATGTATATATGCTTCATCTGCCGCTCATCGCGTTTAAGGATCCCTTTATCTGCCATGATTTGCATTTGCTTAAGTGTCGAGGTGTAATTTACATCTCTTTGCTCATTCAATGTGTCATTAACAAATCGCACTGTTGAAGGGCCAAATTCCCATAAAACCTGTAAAATTTCAAGCTCTGCCCTTGTAGGCTCAGGAATAGCATCTATAGGTATATTTTGTTTCATAACATAAAGGTAGGATAACTTTCGTACGAAACAAATAATATGTGGAATATTTTTTTTAAGCTTTCTTTTTAATATCGCTTATGATCTTAATAGCATGGTCTCTTGAGTTTTCTATAAACCATAAATGGGTATCCATCCCTCCGCAAACTACGCCAGCCAAATAAATACCTTTTTCATTGGTTTCCATTGTTTGGGAATTATGTTCGGGCAAGCATTTGTCATCTTCACTAAGTTTCACGCCAAATTTTCTTAGGAGCTCAAAATTGGGTTGATAACCAGTTAAGGCCAGCACAAAATCATTAGGTATCGTAATTATTCCCTCTGGTGTACGAATATCGGCGGTATCTTTAGCTATGCTAACCAATTGAGAATTGAAATAGGCTTTAATGCTTCCTTCCTCTATGCGATTAATAACATCCGGTCTAACCCAGTATTTCACACGCTTACTTATCGATTCGTCGCGTACTACCATAGTTACATCAGCGCCTTTTCTATAGGTTTCCAAAGCAGCATCCACCGATGAATTACTGGCCCCAATTACAATAACATTTTGCATTGCATAATAATGAGGGTCTTTATAATAGTGAGCCACTTTAGGAAGATCCTCGCCAGGTATATTTATTTTGTTCGGGAGATCATAGAACCCAGTAGAGATGATAATATTTCTGGTCAGGTAGCTTGATTTTGAAGTGGTTACTATAAAACCAACATCCTGCTTCGCAACATCATCAACAGATTCAAAAAGCTTCGTATTTAATTCAAATTTAAGTGCTACCCTGCGGTAATATTCTAACGCTTCCGCCCGGGTAGGTTTAGGATTATTTGAAACAAAAGGAACTCCTCCTATTTCCAGCTTCTCTGAAGTGGAGAAGAAAGTCATATTCTGAGGGTAATTGTATAATGAATTTACCAGACATCCTTTTTCGATGATCACATAAGATAAGCCCGTTTTTTTAGCTTCAATGCCGCAGGCAATACCAATTGGACCCGCTCCTATAATAAGTATATCTGTAACTTCCATTTTATTATTAACTCATTGAAGGAAAAGATATTCCTTTAATTTTCCTAAATAATTCAACAGCATAAATGTCTGTCATTCCTGAAACAAAATCCAATACACTTTGGATTTTAGAATAAACATCATTTTTCTCTGTTAAAAATTGCTTCGGTATCAATTCAACCAGTTTCTTATGGTATTTTGATTCGTTTTGCAGATAGGCCGGAATAAATTCCTCTAAAAGCCCTCCCATTACCTGATAACCTGCCACTTCAATTTGTACAACAGAAGAATAGTTATATATTTTCTTAATCGAAATCTTTTCTATTTCTTTCATTACAGATAAGAATGGCGCTTCAATAGCATCCATCAAACTTATATTGAAATCACCGTTTAATATCGACTCCTGTTCCTGATAAAACACATTTGAACATTGCCATATCAATGTGCTTATCGACTTTGCCCTCATCAGTGTGATTTTGGCATCATCATCTTCCATTTCAGCTAGTCTTGATGGCATTTTGACATCATTACACAAAGGCAAAAGTAAAGTCTCAACTTCCTTGTATGAGAGGATTTTTAAGCGATGCGCATCCTCAAGATCAATAATATTATAACAAATATCATCTGCTGCTTCTACTAAATATACAAGTGGATGCCGCTTATAAATCAAAGGTGACTCTTGAACCTTAATAAGGTCCATCTCTGCAGCAATCTTTTCAAATCCGCTTTGCTCTGACTGGAAGAAGCCATATTTTTTAGTGTAAATGTTCTTTTTGTTATGCCCTGCTACAGATGCACATGGATATTTAGCTATAGCAGCAAGTG
Organism: uncultured Pedobacter sp.; assembly: GCF_946479715.1. The sequence goes on from NZ_CAMLHF010000165.1 coordinate 10,637, forward strand.
TAGAGTAAGTTAATGCAAATCCTCCTGTTCCTTTTCCTGCAAATGGGTGGGTCAATATTCTTAATGCATTGGCATTTCCTTCAAAATGGATCAAATCTTCCCACTGTGCTTTGTTTACCTGTTCCTGATATACTTTTCCATCACCACTGTTAAAATAATGTGATATGGCTGATTCACCAGAATGACCAAAGGCCGGATTACCCAGATCATGAGCCAGGCAAGCAGATGCAATAATGTTTCCTATTTCACATAGCAACGGACAGGTTTCATCTATATTGGTCTCTGAATCTTTTATTCTGTTGTAAAAGATTGTACCTAATGAACGTCCAACACTTGCAACTTCCAGGCTATGTGTAAGTCGGTTATGAACAAACACACTGCCTGGTAAAGGAAATACCTGGGTTTTGTTTTGTAATCTTCTAAAAGGTGATGAAAATATGATCCTGTCATAATCTCTTTGAAACTCAGAACGAGCTTCTTTTTGATTTCCAGTAAATCTATCTTCATTTCCCCATCGTTTTGATGACAATAACTTTTCCCAATTCATAGCTTAAAAATAAGCACGAAGTTAAGGTATTAAATCAGTTTTCCATGAGCCATCTATCAACCTCAAAATACTCAGTGGGTTACTGTTTTGTAATGCTGCAGGAAGTAATTCATCTGGAATATCCTGATAAGCCACCGGTCTTAAAAAACGATATATTGCCGCTGTACCCACAGATGTTGATCTTCCATCGGTAGTTGACGGGAATGGTCCTCCATGTTGCATCGAATGACAAACTTCTACACCTGTAGGAAAACCATTATAGATCACACGACCCACTTTTTGGGCGATTATATCAATTACAGGAATTAAATTACTTTTATCTTCACGCTCGGCATGAACAGTTGCGGTAAGTTGGCCTTCCAGTTGATTTAAGACCAGATGAAGCTGCGCTGTATCTTTAACCAATACAAAAAGTGTTACGGGACCAAAAACTTCTTCATTTAACTGTTTATTCGAAAGAAAATCATCAGCCGAAACCGTAAAAGCAATTGGTCTGGCCTCATTTTTCTCGTCGTTTGCTAATTTTATCCCCTCAACCAAAACATTAACTCCACTAACTGTTTTAGTTGTTTCGATACCTTTAGTGTATGATTGGCAGATATTCTTGTTCAGCATTGTTGCAGGTTCAGTTGCTCCCAGATGTTGCACAAAGTGATTTAGAAAAAGTTTGCCCGCCTCACTTTCTATTAGCAATACTAATCCGGGATTAGTACAAAATTGGCCTGCTCCCATAGTTACTGAGCCAGCTAATCCTTTAGCAATTGCTTCTCCTTTTACTTTTAATGCTTCTTCCATCAAAATTACCGGATTTATAGCACTCATTTCTGCATATACAGGTATGGGATCGGGTCTATTCGCAGCTGCATTAAAAAGGGTCATGCCTACTTTTCTGGATCCTGTAAAACCTACTGCTTTTATCGCAGCGTGCTGTACAAGTCTTACCGACTGATCGTTAGTAAGGTTTAAGGCCGAAAATACACCCTCAGGCATGTCTGTTCTTTTAGCTGCCTGAATAATTGCAGAAGATATCAATTCGCTAGTGCCGGGATGAGATGGGTGTGTTTTAACAACTACGGGACATCCTGCAGCAAGTGCCGAAGCAGTATCACCCCCTGCCGTAGAGAAAGCCAATGGGAAATTACTGGCACCATAAACAGCAACAGGACCAATTGGAATAAGCATTCTTCTGATATCAGATTTTGGTAATGGTGTTCTTTCAGGTTGTGCAGTATCTATTCTTGCATCCACATACCAGCCATCACGTAATAACTGGGCAAACATTTTTAACTGG
>NZ_CAMLHF010000166.1 GCF_946479715.1 uncultured Pedobacter sp.
TGCACTTTCTTTAAGGAAATGCCTGCGTGTAAAAGCCCTAAGTTCAGTTTCCTGAGCTTCCTTTACCAGGCGATGTGCGTTCAATTCATCTCTTGTCATTACAATTAGTTTTTTGTTACCGCTTCATCCAAATTCAACATTGCATTTGCTACAACCACCAGAGCAGCCGTTTCCGGATATTTATCCGTTTGCTGGCCTCCTAGAATTTGCTTTGCTTTATCCGGGTGTACTTTATAGTCATTTAGTGCTGTCAGATAAAGATTATCTAACACCTTAAGCTTAGCACCCGAAATAGGCTTATACATCATCCATTCATAACCTTTGGCTATTTGACTTTTTATTTCCTTTCCGCCCTCTTTCTTCATTCTTAAAGCAAAATATTTAGCCATATCTATATAGGCCGAGTCGTTAAGCGTAACCAGCGCCTGCAAAGGCGTATTGGTTCTGATCCTCCGCGGACTACAAACTACTCTTTGTGCACCATCAAAAGCAATCATAGATGGGTATGGCGAACTTCTTTTCCAATAGGTATAAATTGCTCTTCTAAACTGATCTTCACCTGTAGCATTATTCCAGGTTGCTCCATTGTAAGGCGAGTTCCAAATACCATTTGGCTGCCATGGCATTACACCGGGGCCATACATCTTAGTACTTAATATTCCACTTACAGAAAGGTGCTGATCTCTGATCTGCTCTGCAGTCAGTCTCATTCTCGATCCACGTGCATAGTACTTATTAAACAGATCTTTCTTTTTTGTATCCTCAGTTACTTTTGAATCTTGTCTGTATGTTGCACTCATCACCATTTCCTTAATCAACCGCTTCATACTCCATTTATAATCGTTCATGAGTTGCCACGACAAATGATCCAGCAATTCTTTATGAGTCGGGTTCATTCCTTGTGTGCCCATATCTTCAAGTGTTTCTACAATACCAGTCCCAAACAGCTGCTCCCACAAGCGGTTGGCCATAGTTCTAGATAGCAACGGATTCCTTTTATCAGTAAGCCACATGGCAAGCCCTAATCTGTTTTTTGGTGCATTGGCCGGCATGGCATAGGCTAAAGATTTAGGAACGCCTGCGTGTACTTCTGCTCCTGGTGTAATCCATGCGCCACGCTTAAACACAAATGTTTTACGCGATCTGTCGGAAGGATTCTCGACCATAATAGGTATCGATTGCACATTGGCATTCAACAGTGTCCAGAACGATGCTTTATTTTCTTCATAACCTGGTTTACCTTTCCCGGGAAACTGTGGCGAAAAGCGGAACCAATCAAAGTATACAATAACCTCATCCTTATTAGTTGCTGTTGGATTAGTATAAGTCAGGTAAACATCATGCACACCAGTCTGAGCTTTAAAATCAACGGCCAGGTTACGGTAACCAGGGCCCTCAGGAACTTTCCATGAGGCAATTACCGGTCCTCCGGGCTTATCTAACCTTAATTGCATACTTCCACCCGGCTTACCAGATGAATATCTATAAATCAGCTGATCAACCTTGTTTAGGTTCACGGCAGGAATCCTTGCTACTGCATTATTCTTAAAGAAAAGTGCAATGTTGTTATTTCCTATAATCGCATTTACCATACTATCAGCAATAACAGAATTGATAACCGGTTGACCTGTTTTTAAGAATTTATGAATCTCCTTTGATTTCTCAGGCGATACATTAACCTTTAACCATTCAGTTAATGAAGTCAATTTTGTCTGTAACGAATCATCATACTGTCTTAACAAAGGATATTCCGACGAAATATCTTCATCCCTTGTATTGTTAAAATAAGCCATGAATTTATAAAATTCATCATGCTTAAAAGGATCGTACGGATGGCTGTGACATTGTACGCAAGCAAATGTTGTACTCAACAGTCCTTCCCAGGTAGTATTAACACGATCTAACACCGCAGCAACCCTAAACTCTTCATTATTTGTACCACCCTCATCATTGGTCATGGTATTTCTTTGAAATGCAGTTGCTATATACTGGGCGTCTGTAGGATCTGTAAAAAAATCACCTGCTATCTGTTCCGTAACAAATTCATTGTAAGGCATATCCTTATTAAATGCACGGATCACCCAATCACGATACTGCCAGATGTTTCTACCCACATCGGCCTCGTAGCCTTTAGTATCCGCATATCTTGCAACATCTAACCACATAGATGCCCATTTCTCTCCAAAACGCTGAGACGCCATTAATGAATCTACTAAGATTTGATAGGCTTTATCGCCATCTTTGGCAGTTAAGTACTGTTCTGCTAGTTTTTTTGGAGGTGCCATACCGATCAGATCAAGACTGGCTCTTCTTAATAAAGTAGGCCTGTCTGCTTCGGCAGATGGTTTTAATTCCTGTTCATCTAATTTCTCGAGGATGAACTTATCAATATCATTCTTAGCCCAGTCGCCACTAACATCGGGTATTTCTACTTCTTTTACCGGCAAATAAGCCCAGTGATCACCCCATTTTGCACCTTGTTTTATCCACCTTTTGAAAATGTCTATTTCATCCTCATTAAGCGCTTCATGTTTGTAAGGCATACGCTCTTCCGGATCTTTACTTAATAAGCGCTTTATCAGCTCACTTCCATCAGGATCTCCGGGTATAATAGCTGGCTTACCGCTTTTAGTAGCAGCAATTGCTTCTTCATGGAATAACAAGCTAAATCCTCCTTGTTTTTTCACGCCTCCGTGACAGGAGATACACTTCTTGTTAATGATAGGTTTTACCTCAGTATTGAAATCCACTTTCTTGTCATACGACATCAGGAGTGAGCATAAAATCACTACAGCAAAAAGGACAAGCAGGACCAATAATTTTTTATTGCGAAAAAATTTCATACGGCATTACAGTATTTGGCTTCAATGTGTTAGTCTAACTTACTAAATATTTCACTAAACAACTAAGGATCAAGTCAAAACTTCTTAACACAAATAGCCAAAAACAAACAAAAAACCAGTTTAAGCCACAAAACAAACCTTTGCGCAATTTTTATAATGTCGATGCAACTTTTTCAAAAAAAGGATACTCTGTCATCCTAAAGGGTAGTATACTTGTCTAATCATCCTGAACAGCACACTCGTCATCTCGACGATGTATTCCCCCTTAAAATTTAATATTCTGTATTCTAACGGCATTCAGAATAGCAAGTAGCGCAACACCCACATCCGCTATCACCGCTTCCCACAATGTAGCCACACCACCAGCACCTAAAATCAATACGGCAACCTTCACAATCATAGCCAGGGCAATGTTTTGCCAAACTATGCTTCGCGTAATTTTACCAATCTTTATTGCAGTTACAATTTTTGATGGCTGATCGTTCTGTATCACAATATCGGCAGTTTCGATGGTAGCATCACTACCCAACCCACCCATAGCAATTCCGGCATCCGCCAATGCCACAACAGGCGCATCGTTTACACCATCACCAATAAAAGCAATCTTTAAATTCTTATCCTTAAGCGCTTGTACTTTCTCCACCTTATTTTCAGGCAAAAGATCACCAAATGCCTCATCAATACCTAAAAAGGCAGCTACCCTGCTCACCACACTTTGCTTATCACCACTAAGCATTACTGTTTTTATACCCAAGGCGTGCATATCTGCAATTGCCCGTTTGGCATCTTCTTTTACTTCGTCAGCAATAGTGATATAACCGGCATATACCTTATCAACAGCTACAACTACTACACTATCGGTAATGTCATTGATGGCATTATCATACGCTATGTTAAACTTTTTAAGCAATTTCGCATTACCTGCAAGTACTTCCTTGCCATCAATAATTCCTTTTAAACCATGACCGGCAATCTCTTCAACCTGTTCTATTTTTATCCCTGAAATCTCGTCTCCTGCATATTCCTTAACTGCTACAGCAATTGGATGGGTTGATTTACTTTCTAGCGCAGCAGCTATCCTGACAAGCTCTTTCTCATTATAGCCATTAGCCACAACTACCTGCTGCACATCAAAAACGCCTTTAGTAAGGGTTCCGGTTTTATCCATCACCACAGTATTTACAGTAGTAATTACATCCAGAAAATTAGACCCTTTAAACAATATACCATTCTTAGATGCCAGGCCAATCCCACCAAAATATCCCAATGGGATGGAAACCACCAATGCACAAGGACAACTAATTACCAGGAATACCAACCCCCGGTACAACCAGTCGCTAAAGTTATAATCGGCCACAAAAAAATAAGGAACAGCAACCACAAGAACAGCCAATAAAAACACTATTGGAGTGTATACTTTGGCAAAGCGCGAAATGAACAATTGTGTTTGAGATTTCCTGGCCGTAGCATCCTGCACCATTTCAAGAATTTTACTCAGCTTACTATCTTTAAACAGAGCGGCAACCTTTAATTCGGCAAGCTGGTTAAGGTTAATCATACCGGCAAGCACAGATTCACCTCTTTCTTTATTATCCGGCCTGCTTTCACCAGTCAAAGCAGCAGTATTAAATGTTGCCTTATCCGATGTCAACACACCATCAAGTGCTACCTTTTCTCCCGGTTTTACCTGTATGATTTCATCAATTTGAACATCAGCCGGCGGCACATTAACTACCTTTCCATCTCTAATCACATCCACACTATCCGGTCTGATATCCAGCAAGGCTTTAATGCTTCGCTTTGCGTTACTAACTGCCGAATCCTGAAACCATTCTCCTATAGAATAGAATACCATTACCGCAACACCTTCGCTATAAGATCCAATTGCAAAGGCTCCAATAGTGGCTACACTCATCAGAAAAAATTCATTAAAGAAATCAAGTCGTATTGCTTTTCTAAAAGCCAGGGCAAGAACATCATATCCCGCCAATAAATAAGCAGGAATAAAAACCGCTAATTGAATAACATTACTAAACACAATACCGAACCCATACTCCAACACCATCATAACAATAATAATGGCCAGCGCTGTTAATAATGGCCAATGTCCTATTATTCCTGATGGCTCCTCGGCGCCATGGTTGTGCCCGTCATCATCAGAATGTTCGTGTTGATGGTTCTCTTTATGGTCGTGTGTTGCTGTTTTTTTGGGCTCCTCAACCGCACAGCAATCCTTATGATGATTTGATAATTGCATAACTCTAAAATATATAGCCAAAGGTACGGGCTACAGCTATGCAATGCTATTGCAAAGGTATAGATGGATTACACTGATCGCATACTCCTTTAATGATGAGGTTCATCTCCTGACGAAAGAAATTAATAGGCAGCGAGATATCAGGTATTTTGGTATTTGGTAAACAAAATGTTTCCTTACATGTATTGCAATAAAAATGAACATGAAGATCATGATGATTTTCTCCATCACAATCTTCCTCACATAAAGCATATTTTGTGGCGCCGCTCCCGTCTTCAATACTATGCACAAGCCCCTTTTCTTCAAAAGTTTTCAATGTCCGATAAAGCGTAATCCTATCTGAAGGAGCCATCCCTCTTTCAAGGTCGTTTAAACTGATGGCCGCATTTTGCCGGGTTAAAAACTCCAACACTAACAAACGCATAGCGGTAGGATTAACATCCTTTACCTTTAATTTATTCTCAATGTCTATTATCATAAGCCTTGCACTTTTTATCGAAAATCACATTATTTATGATCGTCGTTCACTTCAAGCCAATGGCCATCCGGATCTTTAAAATAAACTTGTTTTACGCCATCAACCCTTAAAGTAACCGCCTTACGTGTTCCTGCCCAGTCTTCAAATTCAATTTTATTAACATTTAGCAGCGTAATAAATTTATCTACTGAAGGCACGCTAAAACATAAATGTTCATTCTTATCATGCTCTACGCCTGCTTTTGCACCTTGAATTAAATGCAGATGACCGGCAGGGCCTATCGAGAACCAGGTATGTCTGCCGTCTTTAAATGGCTCCGGTATGATCTCAAGGTCAAAAACATCTTTATAAAATGCTGTAGACTTAGCCAGATCAGTAACATACACTGCAATATGATTTAGAACTGCGCCTTGTTGTTTCTTTTCTGCTTGCGCCATTGACTTTTTGAACGGGGTTAACATTACCAGACTTAAAACGATTATTGTAAGGGTTTTCATATAGAATGATTAGGATTTCTTGAACAAGATGGTTAAAATTCTTGGAATATCTGTTCTGTTATTGTCATCAAAATACTCCTCAACATCAACCAATGTCAGTCCATGCTTTTTACCAGCCTGAATAAAATCAGATATGTTATGGTTAAAACAATCTACAATCTGCTTGCCGTCTTCCGTGTCAAATCTGGCTTTAGTACCCGTATATTGCTTAAAAGGGTGCAATTCGCCGATGTACACATAACCTTCAGGATTTAAAGATTTGGATACCTGATTAAAAACATAATCCAGGTTATCGATGTGTTCCAATATCAAACTAAAAGTTACCAGATCGTATAAGCCATCTCTAAAATTCCAGCGGGCAGTAATATCTGCTTGTTTAAACTCAACCCTGTTAGATGTTATTTTATCTTTTGCCCTGGCAAGCATTTGATCTGAAAGATCAACCGCTGTAATCATTGCTGCCTTTCCAATCAGCCATTCTGTATTTTTCCCTGTTCCACAACCAATCTCCAAAACTTTATTAAATGGAACACGGGCAAGGCATAATTTTAACGCCAAACCCTCCAGATCTCTTGTTTTATTATCGTTAGTATCGTATTGTGCAGCCCAGATGTTATAAGCTTGTTTAGTATTCATAAAGCAAAAATAATAAAAATCCCCCCTTTTTCTTAAGCTATTGATATTCGCTGCTGTTGAATTTCGTATCCAGCCAGTCAATATGCCTGGTCAGGAAATTTTTCAGGTACGCAACTTCTCCTTCATATGATCCCGACACCTGAAGTTCTAAATACGATTGTCTCTTTAAGATATCCCATTTGGTAAAATTCCTGACTTGCGAAACTGCCAGCTTGCTGGCAATTGGTATTGTTGCATCAGGCAATAATTTTATTTTGGCTTTAAGCTCGTTCCATCGTTCTCTTATTCTCTGTCTGAAGGCAGGATCCTCCATTAATCTCTTAAACCATATCTTAGGTTCAAAGGCTGAATTAGACATTAACCCATTTACCTGATCACCCAAACGATTATCGTTATTTGCCGCCTTATCAAAATCCCAAACAGGACCAACATAAATCTTATCGTCGTTACGTTTTTTAAACATATAGGTGCTCCTAAACGCGTCCGGATTACCAATTACTTCATTTACAATATAAAAATCGACATAGCTATTTACATCAAAATACTTTCTGTAGCCATTTACCGGATCGGTAAAATCAGCCGAATACAAAGCATCTTCCAATTTCTGGAAATGGTTTTTGATATAATCCTTTTGCTCCTGATTGATTTTATCTTCATCAGGATACTTAATTACAAAAGGCATATTCTTTTCTGTCTTAAAATATACCGGCTCGCCACTAGCAAAGAGATCCTGTTCTATCAGATATCCTCCTGCAAGATCAGGCAATGCAGTAGTACCATCAGGTTGTTCTTCAATATCAACAAGTCCCTTGCCCTCTTTAATCTGTTCGGTTAACTGATAATTACCAATAAACGACCCATTTAAATATACTTCAACATATCTCGAGTTGGTAGTAAAAGCACGTCCCATATTTCTGCTCAGCATAAAAGCAAGTTCATTACGCATCAAAGTTTTGTCGGCATAGTTAGCTAAAAGCACCCAATTCTTACTTTCTGCCATACCCAACAAACCTGCTTTTTTATCGAGTTTAATGCGATAAGGTTTTTTAGGCATATCATACCAGGTCGAATTGCCTCTTCCTTTTATTTCCGTTTTGCCTTCGTAAACTACATCTTTAAAATTGGCAACTAACTTTAAGGAGCCCGTTACATAAGTATCCTTACTGGTGATAGGAACATTATTTGTATTGATGTAAAGTGCCGCAATACCATTATCAGTGAACTTAACAACATAGGTCTTTTTGGTATTGTCTTCAGCTACTACACTATAGTTCACCAAACGTGTAAAGTCATTAACCGTTGTATCACTTTTCTGGGTTACCTCGCCAACAACCACCTTTGCCCCATCATAAGTAAAAGATGGTATCAGCTTACTAATATCTGTTCCGGCAAATGCCCTGGCATATATCGTATCGCCTACAATCTCACCGTTAACATCATTTACCAGAACATGGTTCTTCGCTGCACTGAATCTAAATGTTTTTAACTGCTTGTCGGTTTTTGGTATTACCTGCGGATCTTCATGCCTGTCATCCTTTTTACAAGAAGAAATTACCACAAGCGCTGATACAAAAAACATCCATTTGCACCAGTTCTTACCGGATTTTAAAGTTTTACAGATCATAAGGTTTAGTATATTTGGCTAATCAAGATAAAGATTATTTCTGATAACTACTCAGATATAGAACCCCTTATGAAACACCACTAAACCCTAATGCTCAAAATATCATGAATAGCATGCTTTGCATTAGGAAACTGAAACACAAAACCTGTTTCAAGCAAACGCTTCGGCGCTACCCACCTGCTCTTTAAAACCAATTCCGTTTCTGAACCTATTAAAAGCATACCAATTTCCAATAACCACTGCGGACTAGGCAATCCAAAAGGAATACCATAAGCCTTGCGGATCAAGCTCATGAGCTCAATATTTTTAACTGCCTGCGGGGCAACACAATTAACAACACCGGTAACCTCTTCATTGCCCAACAGCCATTCCGTACATCGGGCTACATCGTGTTCATGAATCCACGAAACATACTGCTGTCCGTCGCCCTGACGTCCCCCTAAACCGAATTTAACAAGGTTAAGCAGACGAGGGAACACACTGTCATTTCTACCTAAAACAATCCCCATCCGCAATGCAACTTTACGTGTTAAAGCTGTTTCCGTTTCAAAGAATGAAGCTTCCCATTGTTTACACACATCTATAGAAAAACCATAACCAATTTCTCCTGTATATTCATCCTGTTGATGATCTTCCGCATGGCGATAAATTGTAGCAGAAGTTACATTAATCCAAAGTTTCGGAGGGTTAGCCATTTCGGCTATTACCTTATTTAACAATCTGGTAGGTACTGTTCTTGAGGCGATGATCTCTTCCCTGTTCTTTTCATTATAACGGCAGTTTACATTTTTCCCGCAAAGGTTGATCAGCATATCCGCATCCTTAAGTGTTTCAGTCCACGGTCCCTCAGTTCTTCCGTCCCATAAAATTGTTTCCATATTATCTTCAGCAGCTTTATTTTTTCTGCTGAGGATTACCACCTGGCTGGCAATAGTTTTATAGTAGTTAACTAAAACATTACCCAGATAACCGTTACCTCCAGCCAAAACTATTTTTGCGTATTTCATATTCTTTAGATAAAAAGGATCAGTAAAAGGATAATTATTCTATACAGTACCCAGGTTAAGGTAGGTATATATCCTAACTTTAAAATGCCCATTCGCCTAAAGTGTTCCAGGAACATAATTCCGGCCACTCCCATAAAATAAGCAGCATAAAAAAGCACTGGCAATACCAATAACTTGGCCATCAGCAAAGCAGGTAACAGCAATAAAGACCCAGCAAAAGATATCGTCATCATATTACCCAGGTACTCCCACTTTTTATCCCATGCCATAGTACTTACTACAATTGCCTGAAAAACAATTTGTCCACCACAAATAAAATATTCTCTGTAAGCGCCCCCAACAGGCATTAGCTCTTTTAATAAACCCGCATAATGTGTAAGTATAAAACTGGCCATAAACCAGGTGAACACTAAATATGCAATGCGATACCTCAATTTAAAAGTAGGCTGAATTGCAAAGCTATCTTTTGTAATTTCGGCAGGTATAATTACTTTTCTGTTGTAAGATACAAAAGCGTATACCTTACTCATTATCCAGATAAAAGGTTTAAGAGAAAAGAGTGGTCCCAAAAAAGGGATTGAATTTGCAAGCACTTTAAACAGGCTGTTTATGCCATAAGTAACCTGCCCTGTTTCAGTATCAACCAGTGCAATTTCATTAACTGCCCGCTGTTGGTCCACATAAGGACAAACATTTTGAGGCATGTTCTGATAAGGTTGTGCTCCTGTCGGATCAAGCATTCCAACCTTAGTAAAACCTTTGGTATACAGCTTGCACATAGGGCATTCTGCATCAAAAAGGATCAAGTGGTTTTTTAAGCTTTTCATAGATCAAATGTAAGAACAAATTATTAAACTTTCAAAACTTATTGAAAGTTTAATCTTAAAATCACACTTGGCACATCATAGATCTATCCATGAAACACATTGACATAAAGTGTAATGTTTATGTACAATTTCTTTTGCTATCCTTTTGCTATTGTTTTGCTTTCCTTTTGCTGTTCTCTTGCCGGAGCAAAAAAATGGCAAAGTTTACTCAAGAAAAAAGCAAAGTATTAGCTAAATTTAGTTTACACCTACTGCAGTCCCTGAACTATAATGATATAGGATATTCATTAATAGCTGGTTTACAATTTACCTGAAAGTTCTTTCGCTTTTTGGTAATTCGGTGTGCCTTGTGGGATTTTGGATAACCAAATTAAGGCCTCTTTTTTGTTGTCTTGTTTGATATAACTTAATGCCACATAATAGGCAGCATCGTATTTAAATGCCGACTCTCCTTCGTACAATTTCTTAAGTACGGTTCTTGCCTCATGTTCCTGAGAATTCTTTATCAGCGTAATAGAAAAATAATAAGACAGCAGTGGATCCTGCGGGTTACTCATATATTCTCTTTGCATGATCTTACGTGCAGCGGTGTAATCTCCAGCGTTATATAGTTCAGCCGCTTTATTAAGTACTCCTGCAATTTCGCCACGCTCTGTTACCGACATTTGTTTGCTGATCTCATATTTATTATACAAGCCCGAAGACCATGGTGCCCAGATAAACAAACCAACACCCAAAACTACAATTATACCAATCCATATGATAAAAGATTTATAGTTCGCTTTCTTAAGAGGAGTCTCTGCTTGTTTGCCTTCTTTTGAAAAATCTGTATTAGCCATTAACGAGTTATAATAAAATATTGAAATAAGATTATTTAGCCTGCTTTAGAACCAATGCTCCCAGTGGGGGGATATTTAAAGAAATAGAATACTCCCTGCCATGGCAGTCCTCTTTTAATGGCAGCAAAACTGCTTCATTCAACTTTCCGCTTCCAAAGAACTCCTCGGCATCGGTATTGAATATTTCTTTCCATTTAGCCTTAAACGGCAAACCTACAAGATAGTTCTCGCGGAAAACAGGAGTAAGATTCAGGATCACAATAAGTGTATCCTTCGCTTTTAACCCTTTCCTAAGGTAAATGTAAACGGAATGCTGGGCATCATCGGCATTGATCCATTCAAAACCTTCATGTGAAAAGCTGTGTTCATATAGTGCCGGTTCAGATTTGTATAGCTTATTGATGGCCCTAACGGTTTTCTGCATTCCCAAATGAGGAGGATGCTGCAATAGGTGCCAATCTAACGAGTTCTTAAAATCCCATTCATGTGTTTGAGCAAACTCATTACCCATAAAAAGCAACTTGGTACCTGGTTGGGTAAACATATACGCATATAGCACACGCAGGTTGGCAAATTTTTGCCATTCGTCGCCTGGCATCTTATAAATCATTGATGATTTGCCATGCACCACCTCATCATGAGAAAAAGGCAGCATAAAATTCTCACTAAAAGCGTAAGTAATGCTAAAAGTGAGTTGATGATGATGGTATTTTCTATTAAGCGGATCGTTTTTAAAATATTTTAATGTATCGTTCATCCAGCCCATCATCCATTTCATTCCGAAACCCAGTCCGCCGGCAAATACGGGATGTGTTACGCCCGGATAAGTACTGCTTTCTTCTGCGATGGTATGGACACCTTCAAAGGAGCCGTACACAGCCTCATTAAGGTCTTTAAGGAATAATGTGGCGCCAAGGTTCTCACTGCCTCCAAACTCATTGGTAGCAGCTTCTTCGGCCTTTCTGGAGAAATCAAAGTAAAGCATGGATGCCACAGCATCTACACGTAGTCCATCAGCATGGAATTTATCTAACCAGTACATTGCATTACTGATCAGGAAAGACCGTACCTCATTTCTGTCGTAATTAAAGATGTATGATTTCCAATCGGGATGAAAGCCTTTGCGCATATCGGCATGCTCATACAAATGGGTACCATCAAACTTGAAAAGTCCATGGGCATCGCCTGGAAAATGCGAAGGAACCCAATCCAGTATAACCCCGATATTGTTTTTATGCAGTTCCTCTATCAGGAACATTAGCTCCTGCGGAGTTCCATGTCTGGAGCTTGCTGCAAAATAACCTGTAATCTGATATCCCCATGATGGGTAATACGGATACTCCATAATAGGCATCAGCTCTACATGGGTAAAGCCCATGTCCAATACATAAGGTACCAGGCTTACT
>NZ_CAMLHF010000167.1 GCF_946479715.1 uncultured Pedobacter sp.
GACGCCGACATGGACCGGGTCGGCCAAATGAACGCCGAAATCCATTTATTCTTTTCAGCGATGTACCAAATGTAGATCCTGATTCTAATTATAACAATGGAAACGGACAGGGTCTGGAGTACGGCTCTTTGCCAACCAGACGCAGCTGGGGTTTTAATTTAAACTTTAAGTTTTAAGAGATTCATCAAGGGAGATAAACATGAAAACGAATTTAAAAAAATACGCATTCGTACTTGCCATAATGGTATTGATGCTCAGTGCCTGTAAAAAATTTGGGGATGTAAACATTGATCCCACCAGATCAAGTAATCTTGATCCTTCTTTACAGCTCACAAACGTTCAACTACGCTTCTCAGGAGATCTGGAAGTAAATGAAAAACTTGGCCTTGTATTTACAATGCCTCTTGTACAGCAAATTGGAGGAATCTGGCTAAATAGAAATGGCCAGTTCTATGTATATGATAGAAACTATCTGTCCTCTTTATGGAATAACACCTACAACAATGATGTTGTAAATATTGTAGATGCGGTGAACCGTACTAAAAACGATCCTTTAAAAACGAATCTGAATGCCATCTGCCGTATTATGAAGGTGTATGAATTTGCCAGAATAACAGATGTGTATGGAGATATTCCATATTTTGAAGCGGGCAAAGCATTTACAGACGGAATAGTACAGCCGAAGTTTGATAAACAGGAAGAAATCTACAACGATTTTTTTAAGGAACTTGCCGAGGCCTCAGCCCAACTCGATGCTTCTAAGGATGCCGTAAAAGGCGATCTTTTCTACAATGGTGGAATTGCTTCATGGAAAAAATTCGCCAATTCGCTTAGGTTAAGGTATGCCATGCGTTTGGTAAAGATTAATCCTGATAAAGCAAAAACGGAAGCTCAGGCTGCATTTACTGCTGGAGTTTTTACTAGCAATGCGGAGATGTGTAAAATAGTTCATCAGGATGTACAAAACAGCTATATAGATATTAGAGGAAATGGTGTGTCTGCAGCTTTTTGTCAGTCTGAGGTTATTCCTCGTGTTCAGGATCCTTTCATAGAACAACTGAGAAGCACTAATGACCCTCGCCTTTCGCATATGGTAAGGTATTATATCGACATTGTGAACAGGCCTTTTGAACGCACAGACATCACAGATCAGGTTAAAGCACAAATTGGCTATAACGGAGTGCCCCCTAACGAGTACATTTGGGATGGCTGGATGAATCCGATCACCATAGATATACCTGGTGTTGGGCCTACTCAGGCCGTGAACAACGATCAAAAAGCGCAGCTGGCTAATTTCCTTATTCGTAACAATGCCCCTTTTCTTCACCAGACTTATGCCGAAGTTGAATTGCTGCTTGCCGAAGCAACAGTAAGGTGGGGTGCAACCTTTGGTGGAACAGCAGCAGAACATTATGCAAAAGGTATTGAAGCCGCAATTTCGCAGTTAAGCCTTTTCCCCGGTGGACCTTCCATCAGCCCAACAGACATCAGCAATTTCATAAAAGGGAATAACCTGATTCCGGGAAGGGAAATTGAGATGATCAATAAACAGCTATGGATAGCACTGCTTTTAAACGGACCGGAGGCCTACGCAAACTGGAGAAGAACAGGCTTCCCCGCTTTAGCTTCATCTACCAATTACGACTCATCGGTTCAAACCACGCCAAGAAGATTTGAGTATCCAATTTTTGAACTGGAGCAAAATGCAGTGAATGCTGCTGCTGCGGTTGCTGCAATTGGTCCTGGAGGCAATACCTGGATCAACAGGGTCTGGTGGGATAAACCATGATGTTAAACCTAATTTTCATACGATGAGAAAGTCAAGAATTTTTATACAAATCATTTGTTTGTTTGCATTAGTGTCCTGTGCCAAATCAAAAGCAACAGATCAGAGTATTCCAGATAAAAAGGATAAAGGGTTTTATGTTGTTGGATATATATTTGGGAGCGGCGACTTAGATGCTGAATCTGCAAAGCTGGATTTCAGCAAGATCACACATTTAAACATTGCTTTTTTAAATCCGGATGTCAATGGATTGTTTAGTCCATCTGCAGGTTTAACGGCAGCCATAAAAAGGGCACATGACAATAAGGTAAAGGTATTGTTCTCCTTTGGAGGAGGTAATGCCCCGCAACATTTAAAACAATTGATCAAACCAGATAAACGTGCTGAATTGATTAAGGAACTGGTTAAGTTAACCAATACTTATAATTTTGATGGTGTAGATGTTGATCTGGAAGGAGACTTTATAGACCTCAACTATGAAGGGTTGATTGTTGAATTATCGAGTGCCTTAAAACCGCATAAAAAACTACTAACAGCAGCAGTTGCAACCTGGAACGGCAATGCAATATCAGATAAGGCGCTGGCTTTGTTCGATCTGGTCAACATCATGTCTTATGACCAGACTGGTCCATGGAACAAAGAAAAACCAGGCCCACATTCAACCTATGAAGCGGCAGAAACAGACTTTGCCTATTGGAACACTTCCAGAGGCGTGCCTGCAAATAAGCTTACACTTGGCTTGCCCTTTTATGGATATGGTTTTGGCCCTTCAATTCAGGAGAGCTATTCTTATGGAGATATTGTAACTGGGTTTCCCGGGTCAGAGCTTGTTGATTTTGTTGTAGTGCCCAACCAGGGAACGATCTATTACAACGGATTACCAACCATAAAGAAAAAGGTCGGCTTTGCTTTGAATAAAAAAGCAGGAGGCATTATGATCTGGCAACTGCTGGGTGATGCGACAGGAGATAAATCACTTTTGTCGGCCATAAACGCCCTAATCCAATAAGAGAAATTATTTAAAATAATAAAGATATTCAGATGAAAAAAATAGTATACCTTATATTCCCCCTGCTGATATTTATGCACGGGTGTAAAAAAGACAATAATGAGGTTGGCGGAGATTTTCACCCCCGGATTTTCGACCAGGGGTTGGTATTTCAGTCGCCATCCAGAATTATACAGGAAGGACAATCGGCCATCTATAACCGCCTGCTATTTTCTCCGGCTCCCGGAGCTAAAACAAAATTAAGCTGGAAGGTAGATGGTAAAGAGGTTTCAACAGATACTGCCTTTACGTTTACTCCCAGCTCAGGAGGCGAATTTGAAATTAAACTGGAAGCCTCTTTTAATGGACAGACTGCAACACGCCTTTCTAAGGTTCTGGTTAGCCCATCTACTTATACACCAAAAGTTAGTCCATTTGTAAATATGCCTTATCTTTCTGAAAACGGGGTTTCGGCCAATGTTACCTGGGCCAATGTTTCGCATGTGGCTTTTAGCGGGGCAAGGGTGCTTCCTGATGGAGAAGTTGATTTTTCAAAAGGAAACCAAAATCAAAATATAGATGAGCTGGTTGCCCGGGGTCATATGAATGGCGTTCCGGTGCTACTTGGTGTTGCTGGCCGACTGTCGGGAGTAGATGGCTGGTCGTTATACAACAGTACAGATTTTGGGTTGGTTATCAGCGATGCGGCCAAAAGAGCTCATCTGGTACAGGCTCTTACTCAGTATGTTGTAAACAGGAAGCTGGACGGAATAGATGTTATGATGACAGACCTAAGTAACGACGTTTACGATATCTCTGCTAAAAGTGCCCAATCCGTTGGTCCCTTCGTATCAGAGTTAAAGGCGGCATTACCAGCCGGAAGTATTGTAACAGCTACGGTAACCACAAACTATATGCACTGGGAATATACAGATCTTTCTAAGGCCGACTGGATAAATGTTCATGCATTTGAGGATGGTGCGCATGTAGGCCCTGGAGCTCCTCTAGGGCAGCAATCATCACTTAGCTTTATGAATGATGGTGCAACCATTTGGCGAAATAAAGGTTTCCCCGCTAACAAAATTGTGTTAGGGATACCAGCTTTTGGTGTAAGGTATCTTGAATTAGATGGCGACGGTAATAACCTGAGTTGGGGATCTTACGACTATATGCAATTTAAGGACATATTAGTAAAAGACCCAACGGCTGCTCAAAAAGAATTTACGGCTGTTGAAGCTAAAGGTGTATATTTCAATGGAATTCCGCTGGTAACTCAAAAAGCCAATTACATAAAAGAAAAAGGTTTTAAAGGAGCATATCTTTGGGCAGGCGATTATGATGCAGCCGGCGAAAATTCCTTAATGAATACATTAAGCCAAATACTCAAATGACGGTTAATCCAGGTGTAACATTATCCAGACTGATCTCCATCGATGCTTTCAGGGCAATAGTGATGATATTAATGATTTTTGTAAACGACCTCTGGACCTTAATTGATATTCCGGGTTGGCTTGAACATGTTTCGGCCGATGCCGATGGTATGGGGCTTGCTGATGTTGTATTTCCCGCTTTTTTATTTATTGTCGGATTGTCCGTGCCCTATGCAATAGAGAGCAGAAGAAAAAAGGGCGATACAAACACCACGGTATTTTTTCATATTGTAGCAAGAACAATAGCATTGTTGGTAATGGGCTTGTTCCTGGTCAATTCAGAAAGCTATGCAGATAATGCAATTTTGCCTAAGGATGTCTGGATGATTTTATTGGTAGCCGCTTTTTTTCTGATATGGATGGCCTATAAAAATCCTGAGTCACTAACCGTAAAACTGTTAAAGGCTGGGGGCGTTTTACTATTGGCTATATTGGCAGCCCTCTATAAAACAGAAACCGGCAATGGAATAACCGCCATGGGTATTCATTGGTGGGGTATACTAGGGTTAATTGGCTGGGCCTACTTCATTGCTTCTTGTGTTTATCTTTTCTCGGACGGAAAACCCCTGATTCAGGTACTTGCCCTTGTTTTTTTTATGTTTTTTAGCTGCGCCTCATTTCTCGACTGGCTGGGGCCAATAGAAAGCATAAAAAAATACGTTTGGATTGCAGGTGATGGATCAATGCCCGCATTTAGCATGGCAGGCATCATTACTTCCATTGCGTATCGAAACCTTAGTGCAGCACATAAAAAATTCTGGATATTGATGGTTCTGTTTGCTGTTGTACTTATTGCATTTGGTTTGCTTACGCGTCCTGTTTGGGGAATTTCTAAAATCAGGGCAACACCATCGTGGACAGCCGTTTGCTCAGGCATAGGAGTTCTTGGATTTTTAGTAATGGTGTACATCAGTGATATCCGAAAAGGGGTGAGCTGGTATAATTACATTAAACCGGCTGGTACCAGTACACTTACCTGTTATTTAATACCTTATATCCATTATGCATTAATTGGACTACTCGGACTTTCCCAGTTACCGGAAGTAATGCGAACAGGGGTGCCAGGTTTATTTAAATCGTTGATTTATGCCTTGCTAATTGTATCGGTTACAGGTTTGCTGGAAAAGAGAAATATCAGGTTAAAAATTTAGAGTTCGCCCAGTATCATAAGAATAAGAATGGAAAGAAGAGAATCACGCAAAACGTTGACTGCATTATGAAGGGTATTGTAAACCGTTCTTTCTGTAAGCTCCGTTTTGTGTGAAATTTCTTTGAACGACAAACATTCAAAGTAACGTAATTGTACAATCTCCTTTTGCCTTGGCGTTAGTTTTTTCAGCGCATGTTCCAATCGTTTTTTTAGCTGCTCATCTTCCTGGCTTGCAATAAGTATTGCTTCATAAGAATGGACGGAAACATATTGTTCGTTAAGGTCTTCCAGATGTACAACTTTTTCCGGGTCTTTGTGGATTTCTTTTTGGTAGGTTTTATACATAATCCTTTTATAGACTGTAAAAACATATTGCTGAATGTTTTGTACATGGCTTAGTTTATCCCTTATTTGCCAAAGCTCTATAAATAAGTTTTGAATACTCTCTTTAACCAGTTCCGGATTTCTGTATAGCGACATTCCAAAACGATAGAGGTCGTCATAGAATAAGTTGAAGCAGGTGTAAAGACCCTGCTTCTCACCCTCAACCAGGAGCTTCCAGTTTTTTGTAATTCCCTGATGATTATATTCCATGTACCTACCTTTTCGAAGAAAGACGTTGTAAGAAAACGAAAATAAGAAAAAATATCAGGATATGTTTGCCTCAAATGATGTTAAACTAAGATCTATTATTATACAATAACTAGAGCTTTTGTAATAAAAAACTAGTGTATGATACAATTTTCTTTTGCTATCCTTTTGCTATTGTTTTGCTTCTCTTTTGCTATTCTTTTGCTGAGACAATAAAATAGCAAAATTTGTGCAGAATAAATACAACGTATTTGCAAAATTTGATTGATCCCAACTGCTAGCCTCGGTTGGAATTGGAAATACAAAGGAAAACAACGATGATCAATCTATTAATTTAAGAAGATTGAGTGCATGCTGTTTTCCTATGATTTTACAGAATATAAAACAATTGAGATTTTATCAATAAATCACTATTGAGTTTTTCATCTTGGCGGTAGTTTTCTTTAAGCATTTGTTTCACATCACGTTCAATGTTTTTAGAAATAGTAGTAGTTGGCGTATCCGTAGGTTTGTTCTCGAAAGGATCCTGAAGATGAATGGCCATTTTTTCTATTAGAAAAAAAGAGCAGGATATCGCAATCACCAATGGTACTTCTACAATGCCAAAGAATTCTATCAGGCCAAATGGAAGCAACATGATAAAAAGGACTAAAGCGAAATGAATATATACACTGTAAGTTGCCGGAAAAATGGTGTTTTTAATTCTCTCGCAGCCTCCCATGTGATTGGAAAAACGTGTTAATGTCTTATCCATTTCCACCTGTTGGTAGGTGTTGATCCATTCTAGCTTATGGGCGTTTCTGAGATCAAATCCCTGCAATTCCAGCAATGCCAATGGAATATTATTACAGCTTTTAACATGATTGTAATCTTCTTCTGAAAGTAATTTCTCGAGTCCTGGCATAATATCCTGGCGCCTTAAATGTCTGCCAAGTGCATAGCACCATGCTACTTGTCTTTTTGCCATGTTTTCGCAAAATGCCTTTCCATCGGCAGAACTGTAAGGGGTATCTACAAAAGTAAGCAGCTGCCTAGTGAGGCTTCTGGTGTCATTTACAATTGCTCCCCAAATAGTTCTTGCTTCCCACCAGCGGTCGTAAGCCTGGTTAGATTTAAAGGCAAGCAACAGAGAGATTACCGTTCCCAGTATGGTGGGAACGGCAATAGGTATGGAGATCCTTGTAAAATGAAAGTTGTTATAAACAATTGCTATTAAGATAGCGTAGGCACTTACAAGAATGATCTCTTTACGAATCTTACCGGCTATATAGCTAATAGGAATATTTTCTTTTAATAGCATAGGATTAATTTTTAGGTGAAGTAATAGCCGCTAAGCTTAGGCTAACAATGTTTCCAATGTTTCGGTTTCCAGTATGATCTTTCTTTTTGGAAGCTCGGCAACAGGCGTGTTGGTATTAATATGGATTACAGGGGTGCCCGAACGCTGAACTAACAAAGCAGGGTCAATGCTGTTACTGTTCAATTTACCAGTGGAGCAATAAGAGGGATCGAGGATTTGGTTAACTCCGGCGTTTTCAAGGTAATCGCGAAACATACCTACTGTACTTCCATAAAAAAACTCTATTTTAATTGCTTTAATTACAGAATAAGTCTGTTTCATGAGTTCGCACTGATCGTAAAACTCCTGGCTTACATATTTATATTCCCTGTTTCTTCGGGAAAGCATCAAAAGATCACCCATTCTATCAGAAAGTTTGAACATATGGATGAAAATGAAGTTCAATTCCTGTTCAGGTAATTGTTTGCATAACGTTGGGATGCAGTTTACCGATGTAGGGTTGAAATCGGTGGGGATAAGTATTGTTTGCATAACTAAATAATTAATGGTTAATGTTATACTGCAATACTAGGCCCCAATCATTAAAAGGGGATAAGAGGTAAATTAGAATTTGATTAGAAAATCATATTTAATTATAGGTGTAAGTTCTTGGTATATAGATGTTTTTTGTGGATTGGCTGGTGTGGGTTTTTATAGTTATTAGAATTTGATTAGAAATTTGGGTGTAAATTTTCTTTGGCGCCGCAAAATGGCAGTAGAATTTAACCTCATTAAGCTTCTTCCTTCAATATATAACCCATTCCAAAAACGGTATGGATTAGCTTTTGCCCGGTGCCGTTATCTATCTTTTTTCTGAGGTAGTTCACATAAACATCAACCACGTTGGTGCCCATATTAAAATCTATATCCCATACATTTTCAAGAATCTGTATCCGCGAAAGTATTTTATTGGCATTCTTTACAAAATATTCAAGCAAACGATATTCGGTTGCGGTGAGACTTATGGGTTTATCGTTTCTTTTTGCAGTCTTTGAATTAAAATCCAATTCAAGATCGGCAATATGAATGCTGTTGCCTGTCTCGCCTTGCGTGCTTCTTCTTCTGACCAGTGAACGTATGCGGGCTTCAAGCTCCGCAAATTTGAATGGTTTAACAAGGTAGTCATCAGCTCCGCTGTCTAATCCGGTTACTATATTTTCGGTACTACCTAATGCTGTGAGCATCAGGATGCTCACGTTTTTGTTGACTTTACGTACTTCCCTGCAAATTTGTATTCCATTAATACCGGGCAGCATGATGTCAAGAATAATCAGATCAAATTGGTGCTTTACTGCCATCTCTAATCCTGTAGTTCCATCGGCCGCAACACTTACCTGCATATTGGCTTCCGTTAATCCTCTAACCATTACAGAAATTAGACCGGGTTCATCTTCAATCAATAATATCTTCATGTACTTTGTTTTCTCAAATGGGGAAAATATAATATTCCGATCAATAAACAGATTTTAGGAGCAAAAAGTTACATTAAAAGTATTTTTTACTAAATAATGCTAGCTTTGGTTTGAAGTCTCTAAACGAAAGACCTGAAAATCAATTATTATTATTTAAATGAAGAAAGTAATTCTATTAATCTTTGCGTTGTTTGTTACAACAACTGCGTTCTCACAGGGTGTGTTGAATTTATTAGGTCGCTCGCAGGATTTCTTTAAGCTCCTGGAAGACCAAAAGTATACAGACGCTTATGGATATCTTGATAGTACTTTTCAGGCGAAAGTTCCTGAGGAGGATCTAAAGAAACTATGGACTCAAATTTCAGAGAAACTTGGTAAAATTGAAACATTAGATGTAATTAGCAGCAAAACTCAGGGAGAGTTTTTTGTGGTTACGATGGAAGGGAAATTTACTAATGATGATCAAAATTTTCTTTTGGCATTTAACAAAGCAGAAAAGATAGTTGGTTTTTTTCTTCAGCCAAAGTCTACAGCAGCTACTTACGTACTTCCTGCCTATGCAGATACGACCTTATACAAAGAAACCGAAATAAATGTTAAAACACCCGGACATACCTTAGTTGGAATGTTAACTGTGCCGAAAAAACTTTCCAGTTACCCCGTTGTGGTATTGGTTCATGGATCCGGACCAGCCGATATGGATGAAACCGTTGGCCCTAACAAGCCGTTAAAGGATATTGCTGTTGGTTTAGCATCAAAAGGGATAGCTTCTATTCGTTATGTAAAAAGGACAATGATTTATGCAGGAGAGTTTGGAAAGGCTTTTACCGTTAAAGAAGAAGTAATGGACGATGCGCTTGCCGCAATTGCACTTGCAAGGTCTTTGCCTGAGGTAAACAAAAAGCAGATCTATTTGCTTGGGCATAGTCTTGGAGGGATGATTGCCCCAAGAATAGCTACTTTGGCACCAGACTTAAATGGGGTTATAATGCTTGCTGCTCCGGCAAGGAAGTTTACTGATCTTTTGGTTGAACAAAACAAATATATGTTTGGCCTTTCAAAAGATACCTCGGAAGCGGGAAAAAAAACACTTGATACGGTAATTAAGGAATTAGAGATAACCAGAATAACTAAGCTTGGAACAATGAAGCCTGATTCTGTTTTGTTGGGTTTGCCAGCTTCTTACTGGGTTGATATAAATGTAAACGATCAGGTTGCTGCGGCAAAGAAATTAGCAAAACAGCGTATTTTTGTTGGCCAGGGTGGAAACGATTTTCAGGTTTCAACTACAGATTATAATTTGTGGAATACAGCTATAGGTAAGAAAAAAGGCACTTTGGTAAAATTGTACCCTGAGCTTAATCACCTTTTGAGCCCTCAAACAGAAAAAGGTTCAATGGAGCAATACAGAACTCCTGTAAGTGTTTCTGATGTGTTGATAACAGATATAGCTACCTGGATAAAAGCCAAACCATAGGTTATTTTTTACTAATAAGTAACATTTATATGTAGTTTTATCATATATGGCAATATTGTTGCTAGCATTAGCCGAAACATATTAATATAAAATCCGTTATGACAAAAAGAATACACATACTTGAAGATGATGAAGATATAAGGTACATAATTGGAGTTCTACTTAAGGATGAAGGGTATGAATTACAGCTTTCTTCTACATTTACTGAGCTAAAAAGTAAATTAAAAGATAGCGTTCCTGATCTTTTCATTTTAGACGTAATGATACCTGATGGTGATGGTACTGATATTTGCGGTGATTTGAAAAGTGATCCCTTTACTAAACACATTCCAATTATAGTGATGTCTGCAAATGATCAGAATAAACAAAAAAGTTTAGATGCGGGAGCTAATGATTATATCAGTAAGCCATTTGATATTGATTACATCGTAAAACGAATTAATTCGCAATTGGCGTAATACATAATTCAAGTCAAGAGATAGAGGAAGAGGGTGATCATATTATGATTACCCTCTTCTTTTTTATACCAGCTGCTGTATGTTTTTAAGTTGATGCGTGTGCCTTTGCATATGGTAGATAAGAAAGTTAATCCATTCTAATCTTGTGAATTTTCCAAATCCCGGAATCTCAAAATCAGTATAAATAAAAGATAAGTCCTGTTTATTAATTGCATCAGTCATCTGTTTTGTTAAGGACTTTAGCTCATCGACCAATGTTTCCTTTTTATGAGGTGGCTGAGCGGGAAGTACAAACTCCGGAGAACTCATTTTAGTTGTAAAGTCTAAAAATATACTTTTAATGAGCTCAATCTTTTTATCAGGCTCTCTCTCCGTTGGTACTGCTTTGTCATTAACTATTTTTATTACCCCATCAAACGATTGTGAAATGTGATCTGTAACCTGTCCGGCGGTCCAGCTACCTTCAAAAGGGATTTTATTTATTTGCTCTTCTGATAGAGCCGAAACGACCTTTAATAATTCGTCTGTAGTTTCTGTTACTTTGTTTAAGGTTTCGGTTTTCATGGGTTTTGATTTTATAACTTAAAGTTACATCCCTTTAGCTGTTAATAACAGGTGCAGATACGGCAATATACGGGGGCAATTGCGACCGTATGATTGAGGCGATGTGACTAGTTAAATATATCAAAAGATGATGACACGAGTTGCAAAAATTCTATATGAGGCTCAATTTCCAGACTTTGATCTCTTTGCTTTTGAAACGATTTAAAAGATTCAAGGTTAAACAGGTTTTGTTGGGCAGCATCGTTTTTATGCACAGAAATATGTGTAAATGTTTTGCCATCTTCGGAAAGATATGATGAATAACGAATTCCTGAATCTTTAATGTTTCTTAAATCGGTTATAAATGTATTTACATTTTCCTGATTCGTTTGGGCAAATTCTGCCTTTACAGTGTAAGTTACTTTGACAATTTTCATGATGATCTGTTAATTAAGTTAAAAGTTGTTTTAATATATAGACGACTGACAAAACTGAAATAGGACATGATCTTTTATTTTGTAATATGCCGAGATGTAATTAACTTCAACGAATAACATAAAAGTTAGCATTTTGGAAGATAGCATTAAAGGGCTTGTACCACATGTATTGAGTTTTATTATAAATGAGCTTTGCAAGAATGGCTTTATGATTGCTTATGAAAAGGACTTGTCGGATTTGAAGGGCCTGATTGAGCCGGATTCTATTTCGCCTGATGATTTTGAGCTGCTGGAGGCTGTTGACGATGATGTTGTGCGGGTTTTGCTGGGGTCTATTGATAAGGTGATAAAATGCTCTAAAACTTATTTTCTGATAAACAATCTTGATGAAATGGAGGTAATGGAAAATGAAGAGTATAATCTATTGGCTTCCGATAATTACTATACTTATATTATTGATTGGGAAAGTAAAAGCTACAAGGATCTGCTCTACAATTTAAACGCAGTTTATTTTTCTATTTCGCAACTGCTGTATCATACCACCTGCCAAATTAAACTTGATGAAGTTGAAATACCAGAGGACATGTATGATGAGTTCCTGGATAAGTATTCGGATTTGTTAAGAGGGAAGATAAATCCTGATGATAAAAATATTTCACTATTATATGATCTTATAATAGACTTAAATGCTGAT
>NZ_CAMLHF010000168.1 GCF_946479715.1 uncultured Pedobacter sp.
CGGTTTTATATAGTCTACCAATGGTTTACTTAAAGCCCACCACTTACGGTTTTGATTTGAAACCTGATCGTACCAATAGTTTTCGTTAGCCGCGTTTGCCAAATGTTTATAGACAAGGTTGTCTTCATTGGATTCCATAATTCCTCCTGTCAAAGCCTTATTGAATTCCACTTTCCCTGTATTCGGATCTATCTTTGAAAGCCTGAGTGCCATTAATAAGTGAATGGTATTTCCCAGCTTTTTCCATTGCTCCATATTTCCATTGTAAACAATATCGTTTGAGATATCGCCTGCGACAATTTGTGAATTTGCTTCATCGAGTAACTTAAAGAGGCTGTTATAAATTGATTGCTGTGCATCATAAGCAGGAGTATAATTATCTTTCCCCTTTAAAGCCTCACTAAATGGAACATCTCCCCATCTATCTGTTATATGCCAGAAAAAATAAGCTTTTAAGATCTTTGCAACTGCAAGCTGATTACTTACGGGTCCTTCTGACGGCACTAAGGATGGAGAAGTTAAAACAGACTCCAAATTCTGCAATGGGCCTGTATACAACGTATAAAAGCTGAAGTTAACGTTATTATAAAGAGATAGGTCTGGATATAGTGCTTCCGACAGAAATTGCGCGTAATATTCTCCCTGCGGTGATGAGCTTAAAGTAGGCAAACTAAGTTCTGAATTTGCTATTAATTGGGTACCAGAGGCAACAGTTGGATTATTTGTATCTCTGTTTATTGATTCGTCGAATTTATTACAACCAGAAAACAAGAACAAGGTTGCCGTTACGAATAATACTGATTTATTTATCTTTTTCATGACTACCTATGTTAAAAGTTAATATTCAAATTAAGCCCATATGAACGAACAGTATTCAACCCTCCCGTTTCAAGCCAGCTAATGGATGAGCTTCCGCTTGATAATTCTGAAGGATCCAGCCCTTTTGGTGCTTTTTGCCAAATCATAACAGGATTACGGGCAATAAAGGCAAGCTTGAGTGATCGGAAGGGGAGTTTAGAGAACGACTTTTTATCGAATGTGTACCCTACGCTTAGCTCTCTTAATTTAACATATGAGGCATCATATAAATACTCTTCGTAAACATTAGTTCCTAGTGTATTTCTGTAATATGCCCTTGCCTCAACATAAGGACTCGCTTCCTGCCCACTAACATCAGTGCCATTTATTACAGTGCCTGGAGCATAAACGCCATTAATCTTTATTCCCCCACCTTCAGCTACGGCATCACGAATGTTATGCCCCTTGTCGTTCATAGCAGCTGTTTCTTCTGCTTGTCCTGATTTTTGAGCAAGCATTTTGGACCAGCTAAAGAATCTGCCTCCTTTTTGAAAATCTATCATTGCACCTATACTAAACTTCCAGAGGTTAAATGTATTTAAGAATCCACCAGTATATTGAGGTAGCACTGTTCCAAAGTTGTGAGTAGCCGGCGTGTAAAGTGGCATATTATTGGCTCCTAGCAGAATTTTACCAGTCGCAGGATCACGCTGGTACGCCTGTCCAATAAGACTTCCGTATGATCCGAGTTCGTAAGAATTAAGAAACACTGATTTACCGGCATAGGTATTTGAACTAATTGGATAAACCTTTGAATCTGTACCCAGTTTTTTAATCAGATTTTTACTGTGTGCAAAATTAAAAGCTGCGTCCCATGAGAAATTTTCAGACCTTACCGGTGACCCATTTAAGCTAAGTTCTACTCCTTTGTTTTCTATCTCACCTGCATTAATTATAGTAGTGTTAAATCCAGTTGTACCCGACACTTTTAACTCAATAATCTGGTCCTTATTTTGCTGTTTATACAGTGTAAAGTCAACTCCGAAACGATTATTCAAAAATTTCAAATCAAGACCAGCTTCATAAGAATGCGCAAATGATGGCTTTAAATCTGGATTTTTAATATCATCCGGAACATAAATAGTATTTATTGTTCCTAAAGGTCCATCATAGATGCCACCAATTCCATATACAAATGATGTCCTGTAAGGACTAACATTGGATCCGGCAATTGCATAGCTAAGTCGTACTTTTCCATATGAAAGTGGCTTCCATTTTAACAATTCACCAAAAACAATACTACCTGAAACTGATGGATAATAATATGAGTTATTCTTTTCAGGTAAAGTGGATGTATTATCGTTTCTAATTGAAGCATCTAAATAATAGATGTTTTTATATCCAAAAGATGCCATTGCGTACAAGCTTCGTATTTGTTGCCTAAGCAAGTAAGATGTAACGGTAGGGCGGTCCTTTGAGGCTGCAATATTATAAAAATCGGGACTAATTAATCCACCTTCGGTTTTTTCGAGTAAGTAGTTATACTTGCGGGTATAAATATTAGACCCAATATTGGCGGCTAATGAAAAGTCGTTCCAGATCTTAGTATACTGACCTAGAAATTCATAGTTCATTTCTTTGTTTTGGTATTTGCCAGTAGAGAATGAACTTAGATAACGACCTCCTACAGCAGACCGCTCCTCTATGTTCTGAATATAGCTATCAGTTCTAACAAAGCCACTTAATTTCAATTCGGGCAAAACCTGATAGGTTAACCCAATATCGCCAAATATGCGATCTCTATCATCATTATTTAAGTTCTCGTTCGCTTCAAAATATGGGTTATTCCAATACAGCGGCTGGAAGCTGTCTAATGAACCATCTGAATTAGGCACATCCAAATTCCAGTGCAGAAACGTGCCGTCAGCATATTTATAGTCCTTTAAACGTTCCATATCTATATTCCTCTGAAACCACTGCACAAAGTTTCTTGAGCCTCCGTCATATCCTTGTGCCGGCCTTTGACCTTTATTACCTGCATAATTTATATTAGCAGATGCAGTTAGCTTGGTTGTTAGATCAAGGGAAGCATTTAATCCTAGGTTATTTCTTCTAAGCCAGGTATTTGGTTCAATTCCATTTATATTTCCGTTGGTATAACTTAGCCTGAATGTAGAATTTTCGCCACCTCCGGAAACAGATATACTGTTAACCGCATTGTTTCCTGTTTCAAAGAAATCCTTAATATTATTAGGATGAGGGACAAATGGAGTTTCTTGTCCGTAGGTAGGATCCTGAGGATAGAAACTAAATACTTGCCTAACAGGTGTGCCATCCATTTTAGGGCCCCAGCTCTCATCATAATCCATCTGGACATATTTCTGGCCATTATCAAGGGTATTCCAGGTCTGCTTAGAGCCTGCTCCATATAAATTTTGCATCGGCATCAGATTCCCAACCTTTTCAATTGAAAATGCAGAACTAAATTGAATATCAACTTTTTTAGGTCCTTTAGCTCCCTTTTTTGTGGTGATCATTATAACTCCGTATTGCCCTCGTAATCCATAAAGTGCTGATGCAGCAGGCCCTTTTAATACGTTCACAGATTCAATATCGTCAGGATTTATATCCTGAGCAACATTTCCGTAATCGGCACCGGTATAACTTCCATCACTACCTGAAGCGCCTCCACCACCATTAGAGAAATTACTGTTAGATATTGGCGTTCCATCAACCACTATTAAGGGTTGATCTGAACCCGCAAGGGAATTAACCCCACGGATTTTAATCTTTTGGGTACCTCCCATACTGGCTCCAGATGAACCCACAACTTGCACCCCGGCAATTTTACCAGCAAGAGAACCAATTATATTTTGTTCTTTGGTGAGCGTTAGGTTATCACCTTTTACCTCCTGAGTGGAATAGCCCAGAGAGCGCTCACTTCGTTTAATACCAAGGGCAGTTACTACCACTTCTGATAATGACTCAGAATCTTGCATCAATGAGATATTGATTTCAGCACGGCCATCAATGACTACCTCCTGACTAATAAACCCAAGATATTTGACAACAAGTGTCGTCGCATTTGCTGGGACTGAAATACTATAAGAACCGTTGGGTTGGGTTGAGGTGCCAGTTGAAGCACCTTTAACGAGCACACTTGCGCCCGGAATTCCTGTTCCATTACTTGCATCAGTTACCTTGCCCCTGATAACTTGTTGGGCAAAACTATAAAATGCAAGAAAACAGAAACAGGAAAAAATTAGGGAAAATTTCTTCATGTCGGTTAGTTTTTAGGTTTGTTAGAGAAAAATACTAAAAAAATGAAGAAAATAAGACTAACCATTTGAATTCAGCTCAAAACAGGGTTAGCTTCTATGAAAATACACCCCTAAATACCGGAAGCTATCAACTTTATTACAATCTTGAAGCTATTATTTCACTAATCTTTCCGTTCACCTTAACTTTTACCTTCTTTGGATTACTTGAGCTAATACTATAGCTGATAATTTTGCCATCTTTCCAACTCATATCAACTGTAAAATTTCCTCTTGCTCTTAAACCTTTAATCGATCCGTAAGCCTTCCAGGCATCAGGTACAGCAGGCAAAAAATCAATAAAGCCATCGTGACTTTGTATTAGCATCTCTGCAATTCCTGCCGTTGCACCAAAGTTTCCATCAATTTGAAAAGGAGGACCTGCCGAAAGCATATTAGGATAAACACCACCACCTGCGCCATAATTGATATCAGTTCTTAAGGTGGGTTTTAAAATCTCTTTAAATAGCTTGAATGCACGATTCCCATCTTGTAACCTTGCCCAGAACAATAATTTATAAGCGATGGTCCAGCTAGGCCCATCATCACCTCTTACTTCAAGTGTTTTTTTTGCGGCCTCAGCAAGATCCGGTGTTGAAAGAGGTGTAATTAAAGACGCTGGGTATAACCCATATAAATGCGATATATGACGGTGCTGTAAGTCTGTTTCTTTATAATCTTCTATCCATTCCTGAATCCTTCCATCTTTACTGATCCCCCCAGCCGGAGGAATGGATTTCAGTTTTTCCTGTAGCTCGTTTCTAAATTCCGCATCTACATTTAAAAGCCTTGAGGCTGCGATCACATTGGTAAACAATTCTCTTACAATTTGATTATCAATGGTAGGCCCCATTGATATACTTGCTGTTTTACCGTTTGGAAGGTAGAACGTATTTTCTGGCGATACGGATGGTGAGGTTACCGACCAACCTGTTTTTGGGTCTTTTATCAGTACACTTTTGTAGAATTTTGCAGAGCCTTTTAAAACCGGATAAATGCTTTTTAAATAATTAATATCCTGACTAAAAGCATAGTGATCCCACAAATTATTACACAACCAGCCTGATCCTGCATTTGTTGCTCCCCAAGAGGCACTTTCTCCTGGTTCTGTAAAGCCCCATACGTTGGTAATAACATGTGCAATCCAGCCATCGGCATTGTAATATGCTTTTGCCGTTTTCTCTCCTGGTTTTACAAGACTCTTAACCAGTTCTGCCAATGGCAAATTCAATTCTGAAAGATTTGATACTTCAACCGGCCAATGGTTCATTTGCACATTCACATCTAAATGGTAATCACCATTCCATGGCGTATTAATTTGGTTTGCCCATAAGCCTTGAAGATTTGGAGGAAGCAAGCCTACTCTGGTGCTGCTAATGCTTAAATATCGGCCAAACTGAAAAAATAAGGCAGGTAAAGATTTATCATCGGCAAAATTCTTATAAAAAAGTTCCAATCTTTTGTTGGTTGGAAGTTCCGCCGATTTACCCTCTCCTAAATCAATGCTTACTCTTTTAAATAGCCTGGTGTAATTTGTGATATGTTTGTTTTTTTGGAGTTCATAAGAAGTTTTCAAAGCAGCAGACAACAATTGCTTTGTTTTCTCTTTAAAAGCGAATCCTTTAAAATCTGTTGCAGCGGAAACGTAAATGATCAATTCTGTTGCATTTTTTACAATAAGAGCATTCTGGTCTGCAGTGACTTTTCCTCCCTTTAACTTAGTCCTAACTCTAGCCTGATATTGCATCCCCTTGCCATCAGTCCCATTATCAAGTTGACCATACATTTGTAGTTCAGTTCCTTCAGTTCTTACTACTGATTTTTCTGGTCGGCCAATAGATATTCTGCAATTTAACATTCCAGGTTTATCGGCAGTTATTCTAATCACGTCAATGTCGCCACCAAAACTTGTAAAATACTCTCTTTTATAGTTTACGCCATTTATCTTATAGCTACAGCTGGCAATCGCTTTATCCAGAGATAATTCTCTGTAGTATGCTTCAGGAGTTATTTCGGCAGGCTTTAGGTTTCCGTAACTAAAATCAATTTCAAGGTCTCCCAGCACCTGGTATTTACCCCATTGTGCACCTCCAGAGCCTGGCCCTTTACAAACAAAATCTTTGTTTACAAGATCTTGGGCTTCATCATTTTTTCCTTGAAGTATCAACTCTCTTATCTTCGGCAAACTTTTGTAGGCCTCGTAATTATTAGCATCCTGAGGGCCACCCGACCAAAGTGTAATGTCGTTTAATACAATTTTCTCTTTTGATATCCCGCCATCTGGAGTCATGCCTAATCTTCCGTTACCAAGGGGTAAGGTTTCTTCCCACATTTGTGCAGGTTTATCGTACCATAATTTTAATGGTTTTTGCTGCGCACGGATGTTTAAAGTAGCTAAGGCTAATAAAAAAAATAGCGAAAATAGTTTTCTAGTCATTCGGTTTCTTATACTTGGTTGTTATGTGAAGGTAAAAATAGCTGACATTGATTTCTTTTAAAATGTACAAACTTTGAAAAAGAATGGATTAAACTATCTATCCTCCACGGAAAAAGTTACGGTATTAAACAAAAATAGGTGAAGGCCTCAAATAAAAGAATAGTGAAAACATTCATCATCATGAACTATTCACTTACCATCAACATTTTTACCCATTAAAAATAGCCTAATAAAATAACATTCCAGGATAAAGAATGATTAATCCAATCAAATAGTGAAACCAAATAAGAGGAATAATCCTTATACTTGTTATACACAGCGTATGAACGAGAAAAAAATACAGGATGGATTTGAGGGAGAAAAGTACATCAGTATCCCGACCTCCGCATGGAAAAGTGCAATTAAAGGTAATCCCATAATGAATCAGCTATATGTTACCTACATAGGTTATTTCCCTAAAGCCGCCTACCATTACAGAGAGAGGCCTGAAGGCTGTAGCGATAATATACTGATCTATTGTACAAGAGGAAAAGGATGGTTCATCATTAACAACAAACGCTTAGACGTTGGTCCGAATGAATTTATTATTGTACCTGCTACAAAAGTACCGATGAGCTATGGAGCAGATATAAATGATCCGTGGACAATCTATTGGGTACATTTTAGCGGTAAGGATATTGATTCTTTTAACAAGGGATTTAATATTAATCTTTATGATGGTGCACAACAAATTTTATTAAATGAAAAGGGCATTCAGATTTGGGAATCCATGTACCAAAATTTAGAGCTTGGTTACAGCAAAGAAAATCTAACAAACACAAATCTATGCATGTATCATCTTCTGGCTACCTTTCTTTATCCCGACAAGCATAGCAACCTTAAAGTTCAGGACGAGAAGAATATGATTAAAGAAACTGTGGTGTACATGAAAAGCAATTTAAGTGAGAAGCTTACAGTTGAAGATCTTGCGAGTAAAAACAATTTGTCTACTTCTCATTTTTCAAAAATGTTTAAAAAGTCTACAGGCATGTCTCCAATGGATTATCTGATTCACCTAAAATTACAGAGGGCATGTGTACAACTATACAATTCAGAAACCAAAGTAAAAGCGATAGCTACTTCTCTTGGTTATGATGACCCTTTTCATTTTTCACGATTATTTAAAAAAAATATGCGCATTTCTCCAAATCAATATCGAACCAACAGAAGGAAAAAGCT
This sequence comes from uncultured Pedobacter sp., assembly GCF_946479715.1. The sequence goes on from NZ_CAMLHF010000168.1 coordinate 7,771, forward strand.
TAGATAGAGAATAATAAAAAAATAAACACACAGATAATCAACCACTAATACACCAAAATGAAATTATTTTAAAAAAAGATTTTGTCATCCAAAAAAAGACACTACATTTGCAATCCCAAACGGGAAGTAGGTACGGTAGCTCAGTCGGTAGAGCAATGGACTGAAAATCCATGTGTCGCCGGTTCGATCCCGGCCCATACCACTACTTAGAAAAGCTCAATTTCATAACGAAATTGGGCTTTTCTGCTTTAAAAAGCGTATTTTTACTCCAATTTCGATTCCAGTCTATTCAGACTTAGTTTACAAGTTAAAACAGCTTTTATCGTTTAATTCACCGAAAATGTTCCGTAATAGTTCTGCAGAAAAAAGAAGTGGAAATTTTTCGGATGGGGATAAAAAAGCTCATCTAAAAAATGGCTAAGGTTGAATTTTCGAGGTTTGAATATATTTGGCCCAAATGCTAAGATGCCTCCTACAATTAAAGGCAGAAGTCGGGGGCACAGTTTGGACCGAAATGAAGTGTATAATATCTGCGATAGTATACAACAATATACGACTCTACCACAAAGGAAGACGATTGAGCCTTTTTGATGGCTAACTGGCGTGACAAGTCAAAGGATAAACCGCCTGATACTATAATTAATAATAAGTTTGTGAAAAATATAAGTTTGTGATAGCTTCATTACTTATTTAAATATGAAATATGAAAATCGTAATACTAGACGGACATACACTGAATCCCGGGGACCTGAGCTGGGACGGGTTAAAACAATTCGGTGAAGTAACCCCGTACGAACGCACCCCGGTAGATAAAGTTGTTGAACGCTCAAAAGGGGCGGATGTCATATTTACTAATAAAACACCGGTAAATGCAGAGACATTAAACAGTCTTCCGGACTTAAAATACATTGGAGTCCTGGCCACTGGCTATAACATTGTGGATACCCGAATTGCCAGGGAAAAGGGGATAACAGTATGTAATGTTCCGGGTTATGGCTCACCATCCGTAGTGCAAATGACCTTTGGCCTTTTACTGGAACTTTGCCTGCATGTGCAGCGCCATAGTGATGCGGTGGCCTCAGGCCGCTGGGCATCTGCTGTTGACTTTTGCTTCTGGGACTATCCGCTGGTTGAACTGACAGGAAAAACGATAGGGATTATCGGATTTGGCCATATAGGAAGGCAGGTTGCTGATGTGGCCACTGCATTTGGGATGAAAGTTATTGGAACAAGCCGGAACCGGACAGATCAATCTCACCGCAGTAATTTTAAGTGGGCAGAAATACCCGAACTGCTGGAGCAATCGGATGTTGTCAGTATCCATTGCCCTTTAACACCTGAAACCAAAGGGTTGATCAATAAAGAGAATATACAGCGAATGAAAAGCAGCGCTTTTCTTTTGAATACCTCAAGGGGCCCAGTCATTATTGAAGAAGATCTTGCCGAAGCATTGAACAACAGTAAAATTGCCGGAGCGGGCCTCGATGTGCTTTCTGTTGAGCCACCTGCAAAGGACAATCCGCTTTTTGGTGCAAAAAACTGTATAATTACACCTCACATCGCCTGGGCGACAAAAGAAGCTAGAGCCAGGTTAATGGAGATAACTATCGGCAACCTGAGTGCCTATAAAAATGGGAAACCTGTAAACGTCGTGAACCTGTAACTAAAAGCATTATGCATATTCTGATTTCCCCTAATGCTTTTAAACACAGTCTGAATGCAGAAGAAGTGGCGTTTGCCATTCAGGAAGGTTTAAGGCGAAGTAAGGCCGGTGTTACCACTGAGTGTTTCCCGGTAGCAGATGGCGGGGATGGTACAGCAAACTTAATTATAAAAAAATGTAAAGGCACATTGTTGGAAGCAGCAGTACACGATGCACTGGGCAGACCAATAAATGCTGTATTTGGCCTGATCGATAATGGTGAAACTGCTGTTATAGAAATGGCAGACGCATCAGGTATAAGGTTACTTAAACCCGAAGAGCTTAACCCTCTGCGTGCCAATTCTTCCGGTACAGGGGAAATGATCAGAAAAGCACTTGACCAGGGGGTCGAAAAAATTATAATCGGCATGGGTGGCTCGGCTACTGTGGATGGCGGCACCGGCATTTTATGTGCCCTTGGTGCCCGTTTCTTAGGGGCAGATGGCACTGAGTTAACCATGCTTCCTGAAGATCTTGGAGGGTTAGCTACTGCTGACCTATCAGCACTGGACAAAAGAATATTGAATTGTGAAGTAATTGTTTTGTGCGATGTAGACAATATGCTATTAGGTGACCAAGGATCTGCAGCTGTATTCGGCCCGCAAAAAGGTGCATCCCCGGATGAGGTGAAAAAATTGGACCAGGTGCTTAACAAACTTGCGGCCGTGGCTTTACACCATACAGGCAGGAATATGGCTGCGATAAAATACGGAGGTACCGCAGGAGGCGCAGCTGCAGGCTTATATGCATTTCTGAATGCCAGACTTGTAAATGGGATAGATTATTTTCTTTCACTTACAGATTTTAATTCGGCACTCGAGCGGGCAGATCTGGTCATTACCGGGGAAGGGAGCATTGATGAGCAAACCTTACAGGGAAAAGGGCCTTTTGGCGTAGCATACCATGCCAAACTTAAAGGACTACCTGTCGTTGCCTTCGCGGGGAAGGTGCCACTGGAGCCGAATATTAATTTACAGGCGTATTTTGATATATTAATGCCTATTGGAAACCAGCCTAGCGATCTCGCAACTGCGTTGGCATGTACAGCAGATAACCTCGCACGGACAGCCGAAACATTGGGCAATATGCTGGTCCTGATGCAAGAGAAAAGATATTAATATAAAAGGCATCAGGAACTGGTCACGTTTTGCTTCAATAACAAATGTTCTTGCCCTCTTTTTTAGATCAGGCTAAATTGCTATGACAAATGATCTTATATGACTTTTCTTTATCCTGATTAGGACAATCAAGGTCTTTAATTTTTTACAGTTCCGCAGAACCATTTGTTCCAAAAATGTTCCGCAAGAGATTAAAGATAATTCCTAAATACCTGAAAAAATGACACTTATCACATTGAGCAAATGGACTGAAAATCCATGTGTCGCCAGTTCGATCCTGGCTCTTACGAATACTTAAAAAAGCTCAATTTCATAACAAAATTGCGTTTTTCTGCTTTAAAAAGCATATTTCCGCACCATTTCAACGTAAGGTTTCTCAGGCTGAGCTTACAAGTTACAGGCTTTATTATTTAATGCACTTACTCAAGCGTTAACGATGCTTAATTTCCCTAAATCTAAATATAGTTATTACATTTAACGGTGGAAAGTAATTTCACCCTTTCAAGGATCATGCGTTTCATACTTGCCTAGAAGATAAATTATGGGATTTGATTTGATATTGCAAAATATTACTAACTATATCCAACTCGATAAAACAGAGGCTAACTTTTTTGTTTCTTTACTTCAATTAAAAACATTAAAAAAAAGAGCCTATTTATTGAGACAGGGTGATATTTGCAAGACCGAAAATTTCATTGTAAAAGGGTGTTTCCGTGTTTATAGTATAGACAAAAAAGGCGTTGAACACATTGTGATGTTTGGAATAGAAAACTGGTGGATAAGCGATCTGTACAGCTTTTTAACACAAATACCTGCCGATTATTTTATTGAAGCCTTAGAAGACAGCGAAATTCTTCAAATCACAAGAGAAAATTTAGATAGGCTATATGAAAAGGTCCCGAAATTTGAACGCTTCTTTAGGATTATTCTTCAAAATGCCTTTATAGCCCAACAAAATAGGATCAAACAAAACCTTTCCTGCTCCGCTGAGGAAAGATATTTGTATTTTATGGAAAGATACCCTCAGATGGCACAGCGAGTTTCTCAGAAACAGTTGGCCGCATATTTAGGCATTACCCCTGTCTTCCTTAGTATGCTTCGCAGAAAACTGGTAAAAAAGTAATTTTATTAAACTAGTTTAATTTTTAAAACCTCGTATTTCATTTCTTTTGTAAGAAAAAACAAAATGAAGCATATGATTTTTAAAACAGATAATGATTGGACGGGGCTGATCACACGTTTGACAATTGGATTGGTAATGTTTCCACACGGGGCACAAAAAGTTTTTGGTTGGTTTGGTGGCCAGGGATTTTCAAAGGAGATGGGCTTCTTTACTGAAACTTTACATTTACCCTGGTTAATCGCTTTTCTAGTCATTTTTATTGAGTTTTTCGGTGCTATCTCACTCATCATTGGTTTTGCCTCTCGCCTGTGGTCCATAGCTATGGTAATTCTTTTTATCGGTATTATTTTCACAGAACATCTGCAAAATGGGTTTTTCATGAATTGGTTTGGAAATCAAAAAGGTGAAGGGTATGAATATCATTTATTGATTATTGGTCTATCAATTACTACATTCATAAATGGAAGTGGTAAATTTTCAATAGATAAGCAAATTACAACCTAAATATATGGCTCGGCACTAAAGTTTTGAGATCATGAATGTTGAGCAGAATTAATTAAGAGGACGAGTCTGTGTCGGAACGATGTTTAC
>NZ_CAMLHF010000169.1 GCF_946479715.1 uncultured Pedobacter sp.
CGGCTGATTAAGTACCTGAGATGCTTTTTTCCATCTTTTTAAATCCCAGAAACGACTACCTTCAAATGCCATCTCAATTGACCGTTCTTGCTGAATGATGTCTCTAAGACCATTCTTGGTAGTATATTTTGTAGGCGTTTTCGAAAAGTTAGCCCATGAACTTTCAACAGATTTCAGACCTGCCCGATCTCTTATCAAGTTTATATAGGTTAATGCTGTAGTCGGATCATCCGTTTCATTTGCCGCTTCGGCATAAAGCATATAAAGATCTCCTAATCTCATCACTGGCCATGGGTAAGATTCAACATTTACAGCGGTCTGTGTTTCCACCAGATTCCAGTTAACCAGCTTTTTTGTGTAGTACCCGGTTACAGAATAAAGCCTGCTTTGTTTTTTACCTGTGGGCTGGTCTGATTTACTTTGAATAAGATGCATGCCATCCTGCATAAACCATTTAGAACCATCAAAAGCCATATCCGCATAAAAACGCGGCTCTCTATCGAAATGTAAACCTACCGTCTGATAGTTCTCTTGAAGCGCTTTATCATTTGGAGTTGTCGACCTTAAATTAAATCTATTTGCATAATCCCAGGTTTTATCTTCAGTTATTGGCACTCCATTTTTTGTATAGAACAATTCTGCCATTTTCATCGTTGGCGCCAATTGCCCCTTTAAACTTAGATTTACAAAGTTCGCCTGTAATTGAGGGCAGGCATATAATTGCAATGGCGTAGTTGGTGAACCGTAAGCTGTGTTACCCCATATCAATTCACTATTCCATTTCTCACACACCGCATTTCTTATGTTCATCTCAATTTTCGTTTCCTCATCTACAGAAATTGCACCCGGAACAAATCGATATAAACTAGCACCTGCTGAGTTGGCTGCATCAATTGCCGTTTTGCAGGCAGCAGCAGCCTTAACCCACTTATTTTGATCGAAGGTTGTATTAAATAAAGATGTGCCATCAATATTCTTGAAATTACTAAAATCACTGTTTCCATTAAACAGAGGGCTTGCCGCAGTAACTAATAACCTGGCTTTAATGGCAAGTGCTGCAGGTCTGGTTACTCTGCCCAACTCTGTCGCCAAACTTGTAATTTTGTCGGGCAAACCCGTATTACCATCGCCTGCAGCCTCGTCCAATAAATTAGAAATATAATTAACAACTGAATCAACCGGCTGACGCATTACTTTCACGTCATCAATTGGAGCAGTAATTGGCAAATTCTTATCAATTATTGGTATAGGCCCATACATTCTGAATAAATACCAATGGAAGTATGCTTTCAAAAACTTTGCCTCGGCTATCCACCTTGATTTCACATAGGGTTCAAGATCTACAGGTTTATCAATATTCTCCAAAAGAATATTGCAGTTCCTGATTCCCTGCCACATAGATTTGCCATCAAATGAATCCCAGTAATTCATCTTTGGTGATACTTTATTTTGAAGACCCCTTGCAATATTATACGGATCAAGTGACCAAAAATCCTCACCGCTTATGGGCCAATAGATCCAGAACTCATCACCTGTATTCATTCCGGGGTTAGTTTCTGGATGGCCTTCTTGGGGCAAATTATTATAGATGGTAAAGAGAAATTTCTCTGCCTCATTTCTATTGGCAAATGCATTATCAATTGTTGCCACATTATCAGGTACCACATCAAGAAAACTTTTCTTACATGAAGGCACTACAACCATTAAAGCTGCAACTGACAGAATAATATATATCTTAAATATTTTCATATTGATTCCTTTTAAATTAGAACTGTACATTAAGTCCAAAATTGAATACCTTTTGTACAGGATACCCTAACCCATTACTTCCCTGTTCTGGATCCCAAAGTTTAAAGCTGCTTTTAACAAACAAATTGCTGCCATTGGCATATAATCTAATGCCACCAATATGTAACCTGTGCAACGCTTTTTCTTGTATATTATAGCCAATCTCAACAGTTTTCAATCTCAGGAAAGATCCATTTCTCATCCACCAGTTAGAAACCTGTGTGTTATTTGAGCTTATGTTTTGATCCAGACGTGGCCAGAATGCCTGGATATTTCTATTCTCTTCCGACCAATAGTCGTTAGCAATTACTTCCAACAGTCCATTTTGCGCACCTCCACTAAAAGCAAATGGAGTAATTTTAGCAGGATCCACCCAAAAGGATGAACGTCCGGATCCCTGGAAAAAACCACTTATATCAAAATTTTTATAACCCATGGATAAACCGAAGCCATAAATAATTTCGGGGGTAGTAGGTAACCCTAACGGCACAACATCCAGAGATGTGATCTGGCCATCGCCATTTACATCACGATATTTAATATCTCCTCCTTTAACCTCTCCGAAATTTTGATAGGGCGAGTTTTTCACTTCTTCATCATCAACAAACAGACGCTCGGCTATTAAACCGTAAACCTGACTAATTGGGTTCCCTACTTTAGACAAGTAAGAAAGGTTAGCCGGATATTTTGGCTCTTCGTTTACAATAACCTTACTTGTAGCATACGTAAATGTACCCCGCCCCTGTAACCACATATCACCAAAATTCTTGTTATAATCTAAGGAAACGTCAACTCCCTGACCCTTTACCTCTCCAACATTTGCCTGGATACCGGCACTTAAACCCATTGTATTGGGAATATATGCTCTTGTCATTAATATATTCGTGCGGTGCTGTCTATAAACATCTACAATGAGGTTCATACTATTAAACAATCCCACATCCATTCCCAAATTGGTTGTTTTAGCCTGTTCCCAGGTAATTTCATTATTCGCATACCGTGAAATAGAGATTCCATTTCTGTTATAGCCATAATTGGTACCAAACCAGGTCCCTCTGGTTGGATCATTGAGGTTCACATTTGATAAGTAGAAGAACCTGGATCCGTTGTCTCCAATCTGGTCGTTACCAACCAAACCATAGGTTGCTCTGAATTTAAGTCTGGAAACGACCTTATTGATTGGCGTCATGAATTTCTCATTAGAAACATTCCATGCTAATCCAATAGAAGGGAAGAACCCATATCGGTGATTGCTGGCAAAACGTTCAGAACCATTGTAGCCAAAATTTGCCTCAAGAATATATCTATCATCATACCCATAGGTAAACCTGCCCGATAGCCCTTGATTTCTAAAAGGGAGTGATTGTTGTAAATCTCCGGCATTGGCATTAAGATAGTTTCTTAAAAGGGTTACTAAAAGACCTGTTATTGCGTGTTTTTGCCCAATCGTTTTACTATAATTTACCGCAGCTTCCATATAGGTTGTTGTATTCAAGACTTTATTTCCTTCACGGTAGTTCAGATACTCGGTTGCATCTTCTTCATTAAGTAAGCTGACACTGTAATTCCTACCATCGGCGCTTGTTGGACTTGCTGAATAATAGAATGGATTATACGCCCTACTTACATCAAAATAGGAATATCTTTGGGTATAAGCCATTAACCTTGCACTAAGGCCAGGTGTTACAAACTTAAAATCCTGTTTAACTTCTAGCTGTACATTAAGGGTCGAGGTGTTGTACTGTTGAAAACCCGAAACCATTCTTGCATATGGATTTACATAGCCTGGCCCCTCTCCTGAAAGAGTTGCATTACCAAATAGTGGGTGATTTACTTTTGACAAGGCTGATGACGGAAAAATTGCGGGAAAAGATACCGGATTTGATGCAAGAGCACTTGCAAAAACTACCGACCCACCATTAATTCTGTTACCATATTGATCATAGCCTCCAACTGGCCCATTATAATCATCAAAACTACCTGAAGTCCTTACTATCCCTTCCGTAGTAGGGGTCAATTTTACATTTACATTTGACCGGACCTCATAGCTTTTCAGGTTGACATTATTATTAAAATTATTTCCGCTCTCTGATTTTAGCACTCCATTATCCTGATTAAAAGTTCCGGCTATATAATATTGAGCAACCTTCCCCCCACCAGTCATGTTCATATTAAACCGCTGGTTCATGGTATAATCCTTTATTAACATATCTATCCAATTGTTATTAGGATACAACATTGGGTTCATACCTGCTGCAGTTCGATCAATTTTGGTTTGAGAATATGGAAGTACTCCAAGAGGATTTCTTGTCAATACTGCCTCATTAGCCATATTCATATAAGTAATGTTGTCTGCGAGCTTAAAATTTTGGGTATTAGTTGATAACGAGTTTTCAAATCTGACATTAAACTTCGTAGATCCATCAATACCAGATTTTGTGGTAACTAGAACCACCCCATTTGCACCTCTTGCTCCATATAGCGACGAAGCCGCCGCATCTTTTAAAACAGAAAACCCTGCAATATCATCAGGCTGTAATCTTGCCAGGGCATTGGATGTAGATTCCATGCCATCAATCAAAATCAATGCATCAACTTTTCCTGATCCAAAAGTGGTAATTCCACGGATAAAAAACTGTGCATTATCAGCACCTGGCTCTCCGCTTCTTTGGTAAGCAACAACACCGGATAATCGTCCGGCAAGCATTGTTGTTAAGTTACTGGTTGGGCCTTTTAGCTCTTTCGGATTGATGGCAGTAATAGAACTAACCATACTTTCCTTTTTCTGCTGACCATATGCCACAACAACAACATCGTCCAAAACGTTGTTGTCTTCAACAAGTGTCACATTAACTGTTTTTCTTCCATTAATATTAACCTCCTGTTTCTTGTATCCCACAAAAGAAAAAACAAGAATACCCTTTCCTTCATTAACGTTAATAGCAAATACTCCATCTGCTGAAGTTACAACGCCATTATTGCTCCCCTTTAACACAACACTTACGCCTGGTAGCGCCCCACCTCCTGCATCTGTTACTTTACCTGTTATTCTTATCACTGATTGCGCCATAGAAGAGAAAGTCGCAATTATTAACAGTAAGGAACAACAAAGGTATTTCACTTTTAAATAAGTAAAAATTCTTTGATACATAGTAATTGGTTTAGTTTGACTGGTTTTATTTGGTTAAGTATGTTATTTAATACAATGATTACGATAACACTTGTACATACATAGTTACATATTAATTCCATATAATCAAACTTTTTTAAAAAAAATCTAAAAACCAAGTCAATAGCATTTAAAAAAGCATAAAAACAGCGATTTTGAACCCATTAAAACTGAAACACCACCTACAATGTTAATACATACTTAAAATAAAAAATACATTTTCAAATAATAAGAGCATACGTAAGTAAATAAAATCAAAAAAAATCGCTCCTGGATTCTGAGTTTATTTCAGAATCCAGGAGCGATTTTCCTTACTGGTATACTTTATTTATTTTTTCCCTGCCGTAGTGTCTGGCCAGTTATCAGTTCTGAATGGTGAAGCTGGAAGCCCTGCACCATTTACAAAATTACACTGTGGGTTATCAGCCCAGGCATATCTCACCGAGACAGGATTTGGCACTTCAGCGCTAGTAACAACAACTTGATTTCCTTTTATTACAGCTTTAGCCCAATGAAATTTCTGATCTGAACCGGCTATAGAAAAGCCCTTTAATTCTGCTCCATCGCTGGCTTTTAAACCGCCATCGGTAGATCCAAAAGTTAATGCTATGTTACTACCCTCAATTTTTTGTGATTGATATACCGGGCCACTGTAAGGAATTTTAACTCCATAATCTTTAGCAAGTGCTATAAATGCTAACCGCTTACCAACATCCTGTTTATTTTTTGGATGAATATCTACAGCATCACCTATGTCAATAGAAACAGCCATCCCGGTATTTGGAAGCGAAAGTGTTTCACGCTGCGCATCTCTTAACTCTGCCCATTCAGAAGGTTTTGGTTCCCTTACTGCCTGCATAAAATTAGCGAGCTGAACAAAGTAAAACGGAAAATCAGGTTGATTCCAGCTTTTTCTCCAATCTTTAATCATTGCAGGAAAAAGTTTACGATACTGATTTGCCCGGCCGGCATTACTTTCTCCCTGGTACCAAATAGCTCCCTTAATCGGAAATTGCAAATAAGGATTGATCATTGCATTATACAGTACCGTTACTCTATTAGGACCATCATTTGAAGCAGGCATAGGCGCTACGTCTTTTAAATTTAACCCTACCTTGTATTGCCAATCTCCATCAAGCGATAAACGCTCTCCATTTGCAGACACCAGTGATAATATATTTTTATCTCCGTAAAGGCCACCATCACCAGCACCATCAAACACCCTTACTACCAAAGCAAATGTTCCTGCTTTTACTTTATTTGCAGGGACAGTATAAGTACGTGGAACATTAAATCCTTCTGTTTGACCTATTTTTTCGCCATCAAAAAAAGTAACGTCATTATCATCTATAGTACCCAAATTAACCTTTACCTCTTTACCCGCCCATGATTGAGGGATAGTTATATTTTTTCTAAACCAAACAACACCATCAAAGTCAGGCATTCCGCTCTTCTCCCATAATGAAGGCAAAACCATGCTTTTCCATGATGAAACGTCAAGTGAAGCATCCAACCATGAAGGTTTACCCTGAGCTATACCGGCATCTTTATCTAATACCAGCTTTTGCCAGGCTTCCAATTTCTGTTTAAAGCTAGAAGCGTCTTTATCTTTGCTAGAGGTTTCAATTTTGTTAACTGCTTCTACAAAATCTGGTATAGTTTTAAGTGTACCCGCACTAGTCCACGCCTCCGCAATAGTGCCGCCCCACGAAGTATTTATCAATCCGATAGGGACACCTGTTTTTTTGTTGATCTCGCGGGCAAAAAAGTAGGCAACTGACGAAAAGTTCGCAACATATTTCGGTGTACAAGCTTGCCATCCATCATTATAGACCTTAGCATCTTTTAACGGTGAATTGCTGGTTACCTGAACAGTGTGCAACAATCTGATATTCGGATAATTTGCATCATTTATTTCCTGTTCATAATTATTGACTTTCCCCCATCCGGCCAATGGCATTTCCATGTTAGATTGTCCTGAGCAAATCCAAACATCACCAATAAGCACATTGCTTAACTTAGTAACATCTCCATCAGAAATACTAATATTATATGGTCCGCCAAAAGAAGGAGTCGGCAACACAACTTTAAACTTTCCATCACTACCCGCTTTAGCAGTATAAGTTTTATTATTCCAGGTAGCGATAACTTTTACCGTCTTTCCGGCATCGGTATTTCCCCAGATAGCAACATTGGTTTTTTGTTGAAAAACCATGTTATCACTAAATACAGAAGGTAGAGTTACCTTTGCCTGCACTACAGCGCTTAAAAATAATGAGGCGAGCAATAAGCCGCCTTTAAAGAATTTAACGGAATTGAGGTTCAAGATGTTCATTTGTTTAATTTGGTTACATAATGCAATACCAGATCGTTATAAACTATTAGAACCGGATACCGCTATGCACAAACATATTAAATATTAATATATTTTTATTAAACAAAAGACATCTATTAATCTATGCCACCCACTACTCCCATTTGCTCTAGTTTAGCCTCAGTACCAGAAATATAACGGGAATTTGATTTTTTCTCTGAAGAGAATTCCATCATTAATGACTCTGCAACATGAACCATATGTTCTGACCCAATAAATATGGCAGTCCGCTGATGTAATTCTGTTGGTTCTATTTCCAATATCCTGTTAAAACCATCCGAAGCAACTCCTCCGGCTTGTTCAACTATAAAAGCCATTGGATTACATTCATACAATAACCGCAATTTTCCGTTAGGAGATCGGGCGGTAGTAGGATAAATATATATGCCTCCCTTTATTAAATTCCGATGAATGTCGCCTACCATCGAACCAATATACCTTGATGTATATGGTCTATTAGTGGCTGCATCTTCAACCTGAACATATTTTAGATATTTTTTTACTCCTTCCGGAAAATGGACATAGTTCCCTTCATTTAAGGAATAAATATTTCCATTTGGGGGTATCTTCATATTTGGATGGGATAAGCAAAACTCTCCGATGGAAGGATCCAAGGTAAAACCGTTCACCCCTTTACCTGTAGTATACACCAGCATGGTAGAGGATCCATAAATCACATAACCGGCTGCCACCTGCTCGGTCCCTTTTTGCAAAACATCCTGTAAAGTAGCCTCGCCGTTTGTAGATTTTCTTCTGTAAATCGAGAAAATAGTTCCTACCGCAACATTACAATCAATATTAGAAGAACCATCGAGCGGGTCAATGCAGACTATGTATTTGGCATTTTTAGATACTGGTGAATCAATTTTCACAAACTCATCCTCTTCTTCAGTTGCAACAATACAACATTCACCACCACTGGTCAGCGCACTTATAAATTGCGTATTAGCATACACATCAAGCTTCTGTTGCCCTTCACCCTGAATATTCATGGTTCCGGCGGCTCCCAGTATATCAACCAGGCCTGCTTTGTTCACCTCCCGGTTAACTATTTTGGAGGCAATACCAATATCCCGCAGCAATCTTGAAAGCTCTCCTTTTGCATAAGGAAAATCGGCCTGTTTTTCTATTATAAATTGACCCAGTGTTTTTATACCTGACATATACTTAGTGTATTTAATACGTTATCTAACGCCTATTTCTATGGCCTCTAAGTTATGTATTTTTTCTTCTGAAACAGAAAATCTAATTAAAGTTTTAATCTTATGCCAGCCCGAATTACCTGCTGCACCGGGATTTATATGTAAACAATCGATTTTCTTGTCGTACATCACCTTTAAAATATGTGAATGCCCGGTAATAAATAATTTCGGAGGCTTAGTGTATATTTCACCCTTTACCTGCGGAGCATATTTTCCCGGATAACCACCAATATGTGTTATCCATACATCAAGGTTTTCACAATTGAATCGCAAGTGTTCAGGGTAAAGGGCTCTAATCTCTTTACCATCAATATTTCCGTAAACGCCACGCAATGGTTTAAAGGCTGCAAGCTCTTCGGCTACATTGGGCCCAAAATCTCCCGCATGCCATATTTCATCGCAATCAGCAAAGTGTTTAAAAACCGCTGGATCCAAAAATCCATGTGTATCAGAAATCAGGCCTATCTTAGTCAAAGTATATGTTCTTAATATGTATCAAACAAAGCTATGTATAATGATATTTATACAACTAAAAAGCCAGCAAGAAATCTTTAAGTAATCTCTTATACGCTTCGGTATATATTTTTTCAGATTCGTAAATGAAGAAATCACTAATCTTTGGCGCAACCACTATCAGCTGAAGACAAATGATATGACGAAAAACAGGCTTACTTTCATCAGAACAAACATTTATTCTTTCGCCCAGCACCAGATTAAATGCTGCTGCCCGCGCAACCACAAACTCTGCTTGCTTAACCGGGAGTATTAACCAAATACATCCGTCATCAGTTAATAGCCCTGAAGTTTTCATTAACAACAACTCAAAAAAGTCCTGGTCAGCATGCCTTGCAATCCCTTTTCTTTGTTCCGGATTTTTAAGGTCGTTAACAAAATAAGGGGGATTGGAAACAATTAAATCATATTTAATATCAGTATTATACGATGCTATAGCACAATGGTGGACTTTAACTCTTGCAGAAAAATTAGAATTATTAAAATTAGCAGCCGCTGCTAATGCTGCCGATTCATCTATTTCTACAGCATCAACAAGTGCATCCGGAAAACGCTGTGCCAGCATTAAAGCAATAACACCTGTACCGGTTCCAATATCGAGTATTTGTTTAGTGTCATTTTTTTGAACAATAGCGCCTAGTAATACTCCGTCAGTATTAATTTTCATGGCACAACCCGACTGGTTTACCTCAAACTGCTTGAATTTAAAAATACTTCCCATACGCTTCTGCGAATATATTACATTCTACCCTCGCGGTTTTAAAATTTTAACGCTAAATTTGCGGCTCAAAACACTACAATGATTTATTTCTTCTCCAATCAATCCAATACAGTTTTCGCTTTACAAACCGCGCAAAACTTATCCGATACTGATATTACAAAACTAGAATGGCTGTTTGGCGGTGCAAAATTAAAGCAAGAAACCGTATTAACAGATTTTTTTGTCGGACCTCGAGCAGCAATGATAACTCCATGGAGTACAAATGCGGTAGAGATTACACAGAATATGGCCATCGAAGGAATCATCAGGATTGAAGAATTCCATAAAGTAGAAGAAAGTTTTTCTGACTTCGATCCAATGTTATCTCAAAAATATAAGGAACTTAATCAGGACATATATACTATTAATATACAACCAGAACCTATTATTGAGGTTAGCGATATTGCTACCTATAATAAACAGGAAGGTTTATCATTAAGTGATGAAGAAGTAGGGTACTTAAATGGTCTTTCTCAAAGACTTGGAAGAGCACTTACTGACTCAGAAGTATTCGGTTTTTCTCAGGTAAATTCAGAACACTGTCGCCATAAAATCTTTAACGGTAAATTCGTTATTGATGGTGTGGAACAACCAACATCTCTTTTTAAGCTGATCCGTAAAACATCAGAAGAAAACCCTAATGATATTGTTTCTGCATACAAAGACAATGTTGCCTTTATTAAAGGCCCGGTTGTTCAGCAGTTTGCGCCTAAACGTGCAGATGAGCCTGACTATTATGCAATAAGTGATTTTGAATCTGTAATTTCAGTAAAAGCAGAAACACACAACTTCCCTACAACTGTAGAACCATTTAATGGTGCAGCAACCGGATCAGGTGGCGAAATTAGAGACAGACTTGCAGGTGGACAAGGCTCACTACCTTTGGCTGGTACTGCAGTTTATATGACCGCCCTATCAAGATTGGAAGAAAATCGCCCTTGGGAAAAGGGTGTTGAAGAAAGAAAATGGTTATACCAAACTCCAATGGACATCCTGATCAAAGCTTCTAATGGAGCAACTGATTTTGGAAATAAATTTGGTCAACCGCTAATTACCGGTTCCGTTCTTACATTCGAACATGAAGAAGGCGGACGTAAACTTGGTTTCGATAAAGTGATCATGCTTGCTGGTGGTGTTGGTTATGGTAAGGCCAGCCAGGCTAAAAAACAAAAACCTTCTGAAGGCGATAAAATTGTTGTCCTTGGAGGAGAAAATTATAGAATTGGTATGGGTGGTGCTGCAGTATCATCTGCAGATACCGGCGCTCTTGGAAGTGGAATTGAATTAAATGCCATTCAGAGATCTAATCCTGAAATGCAAAAAAGAGCCGCAAATGCTGTACGTGGCATGGTTGAGAGCGATCATAACAGCATCGTATCCATACATGATCATGGTGCCGGTGGTCACTTAAACTGCCTTTCTGAACTGGTTGAAGAAACCGGCGGAAAAATAGATCTTGATAAATTACCTGTCGGTGATCCTACCCTTTCAGCTAAAGAGATTATTGGTAATGAATCTCAGGAGCGTATGGGTCTGGTAATCGGACAAGAACATATAGAAACACTTCAAAAAATTGCAGATCGTGAGCGCTCTCCAATGTATACTGTAGGTACAGTTACTGGCGATCACCGCTTTACATTTGAATCTGCAACTACCGGTGCCAAACCTATGGACCTCGAACTGAAAGACATGTTTGGCAGTTCTCCAAAGGTGATCATGGAAGACAAAACCATCGATAGAAAATACGAGCCGGTTACTTATGATAAAGCACAGTTAAATGTTTATCTGGAACAAGTGTTACAACTTGAAGCAGTTGCCTCTAAAGACTGGTTAACCAATAAGGTTGACCGTTGTGTGGGTGGCCGCGTTGCCAAACAACAATGTGCCGGCCCACTACAATTGCCACTTAACAACTGTGGTGTTATGGCATTAGATTTTCAAGGAAAAGAAGGCATCGCAACTTCAGTAGGTCACGCTCCCCTATCCGCATTAATTGATCCGGCAGCCGGAAGTCGTATTGCTATTGCCGAATCTCTTTCTAATATTCTGTGGGCACCATTAAAAGATGGGCTTAAAAGTGTTTCCCTTTCAGCCAACTGGATGTGGGCATGTAAAAACGAAGGTGAAGATGCCAGATTATACGAAGCCGTAAAAGCTTGTTCTGATTTTGCAATCAGCTTAGGAATCAATATCCCAACAGGTAAAGATTCCCTATCGATGAAACAAAAATATAAGGGCGATGAGGTGATTGCACCTGGTACTGTGATTATCTCCGCAGCAGGAAATTGCAACGACATCACTAAAGTTGTTGAACCTGTTTTACAAAAAGATGGCGGTTCAATTTACTACATCAACCTATCTAACGATACATATAAACTTGGCGGTT
>NZ_CAMLHF010000170.1 GCF_946479715.1 uncultured Pedobacter sp.
GAAATCGAAGTGATCAAAATTATCCCTTGTATCATGGGTAATGTCACTGTTTAATCTGAAACTGAATTGCCCCCTTACATTAAAATCCTTAAATGCTTCCCACTTAGGCTGCAGATTAATACTGGTTTGTCCGAATTCTGAAGCCCTTACACCCCCAACCTCAGCATAAGCCAATGGATTTACAATATCTACATACTGACCATAAAAAACACGTCCGTCTTTAATTGGAAACTTAGGGATAACCGTTGGTGGAACACGGTACATATCCTCCAGAAGTCTGTTACCAGTATTTCCCGTAGCACTGGGTCTGTTCGGTTGATTGGTATCTCTCCTTATCGCAAGCAAATCCATGTTTACCTGAAACTTGTCACTCAAAGAGATCGTAGTGTTTGCCCTGATATTGAATCTTTTCATATCACTGATCGGAATAATACCCTTCTGATAGGTGTAATTACCCGTCAAAGCAAACCTTGCCACACTACTTCCACCACTAAGTGATAGGGAATTGCTCGATATCGGAGCTGCATCATCAACAAGCAAATCCAACCAATTCGTGTTGGCATATGCCAGATTAGGGTTTGCAACAGGATCCATCCCGTTCCTTGTATTGTCTATTTGTTCTTGTGTAAAAGGCAACTTATTAGCCGGATTGGCATTATAGCTCGCTTCATTATACATTCTCATGTAAGTTGGCGCATCAACAGTCTGCGGTAAAGAAGAGGCACGCTGAATACCATAATATCCATCAAAGGCTACGGCTACCTTGCCTGCCACACCTCTTTTTGTAGTTACCACAATAACACCGTTTGCACCTCTGGAACCATAACTTGCGGCCGCAGCAGCATCCTTCAGAACAGTTACACTTTCAACAGTTACCGGATCAATGTGGTTCATATCCATCGGTATACCATCTACCAGCACCAGCGGATCAGAATTTCCGAGCGTGCTAATGCCGCGAATTTTTATTGCTGCAGCATCTCCTCCGGGCAAACCAGAGCCCTGTGTAACATTTATTCCCGTTATCCCGCCCTGCAAAGATTGAGACAAGGTAGTAATTGGCTTACCTTCAATATTCGACTTTACATTTAAAGAGGCAAGGGAACTTGCAATATGTTTCTTTTGTTGCTCATTCAAACCTACAACAACCACTTCATTCAAAGCCGAAATGTTCTCTTTCAGAGAAACATTTAAACTCCTGTCTGTCTTCGAAACGGTGTACTCATAACTAAGAAATCCCAGCATGGAAAAAACAAGAATATCATTCTTATTTGCCTTGATATTGAAATATCCATCGGCATCAGTTAATGTTCCATTCGTAGAACCTTTTACTCTAATGCTTACGCCAGGCAATACCCCAGGTGGTTCATGGGTATCATACACCCGGCCACGCAAAGTGAGTAAAGTATCTTGTTTAGAGTTAGATGCACCCTGTACATTACCGGATACAATGGCAATCTGTCTACCTGATATTTTGTAAACCAAACCACTTCCTTTCAATGCTTTGTCCAAAATCTCAGGAACTGTCTTATTGTTAAGCTTTAGATTTAGCTCTTCGTATTTATTTAATTTAATAAAATCATCTTTATAAATAATCAGATAATCACTTTGCGCTTGAATTTGTTGAAATAACTCTGGTAGGTTCCCTTTAATTATATCAATATTCATCCGAACTTGAGAATAGGTATTAGCATAAGTGGTCATCATTCCCATCCATAATAAAACCATTGTTACTTTCATAGTTCGTATTATTTTGTTTTTGAGCCGTACTAAATGTGCATGAGATTCACATACATGAATATTTTTCATATTTTTGTTAATGAGTTAAATAATAGCTTAATAGGTTATTGTTTGGAGGAGGTGTTAGCGCACCTCCTTTTTTTTGTCTTTTATGGTTAGTTTTTCTTCAGCCGGATCCTCCTTTCTGCACTATCATAAACAAAGGATGTCCCGTCAAACAGTATGTTGTTCAACACATCTCCGGCATTCCGCTGAAACATCAGTTTACCACTAAAAGTCTCGCTAAGGTCCAACCCTTCTGTATTTATTTCTATATTATAGTATTTTGCAATTCTTTGAATAATTACTTTCAACGATTCACTGTTAACGTCTATATAACCTTCTTTCCACGATTGGACATCATCTGTTTTCACCCGCGATATCAATAATTTATTCGCTGCCAGATCATAACTGATCTGCTCACCAGGCACCAATTTCCGTTCAGCCTTGCTTAGCCAGCTTCCTGTAGAAAAAACAATGCTTCCGCGCACCAGAACAGCGTAATTATTGTTGCTATTTAGATTTGAGCTTACGTAAAATTCTGTACCCAGCACTTTGATATTCATATTCTTAGCCCTTACATAGAAAGGCCATTCCTTATTGTGGGCTACGTCAAAATAGGCTTCACCTTCCAGGTAAGCCTCTCTGCTGTCTTTTGAAAATGAAGTCGGATAAATCAACTTTGAACCGGAATTTAACCACACTTTGGTTCCGTCGGGCAAATGAATTACGGAGCGTTGATCATCTCCTACTACAAGTGTATTAAAATCATTTGTAGTAATAATATTCTCCTCATCATTTGAGGTTGCAGGTGTGTTATTTACAGGTTTTTCTACCGTATCCCGCTTAGAGATATTTTTCTTGTTTATATTTTGAGCAGCAAAAGTCAGCAACTTATTTGTACTCGTATGGCGCTGATAATTCCAAAGTCCGGCACCAAGTACCAATAGCAATACTGCTGCTATTTGAATGAACAATTTCCAGTTGTAGCTTTTTGATTTAGATGCATTACTATCCTGAATCCTCGCCCACAGTTCAGCAGCTTCCAATGAAGATATTTTCTCATTCCCGGCAGATTTAATAACTGATTTAATATCCTTTGCAAGGTCTTTTTCACTGTCCGAAATCCTGCCTTCTCCCTCTTTTGGAATCCTGCCCGATAGAAAGTCCTCTGCCCTGTAATTGTTATCTGAATCCATGTATAGCGTCTAATAGTAACCCAGAGACGCGGAAGTGAATTTTATAGACTAAGAAATTGAAATATTTATTTATGCAATTATTTTGTAGACATGCTTAACCACCATTTTCTCGCGCAATTGCTTAATTCCACGATATACCAGCGTTCGGCAGGTTTCTACAGAGATGTTCATAACACTGGCAATTTCCTCGTATTCAAGGTCAGAATTGAACCTTAGGTATAACGCTTCTTTTTGTCTGCCAGGTAGCAGTTCCAGCTGTTTATTAAGTTTTGCAATAAGTTCAGATTGGGCATCATCATTGGCAACCTGGTCTTCCAGGCTTGCAAAAATACTGAAAAGAACCTCAATATTATGGTTCTCCTGAGTGGTGAGCTTTTTCAGCTCTTTACATATCTTCCTTTTAAGAGAAGTAAAAAGGTATGATTTAACATTTACCTCGGCAGATAAATTACTTCGGTATTTATAAAGATCAACAAAAAGATCGTGAATGCTGTCTTTAACCAGATCAACATCGTCAGAAAATCTTAATCCAAAAGCATACAGTACGTCAACAAACCTGGTATAGATCGAATGTAAGGCATCATCGTCTCCATTGACAAATGATGCCCATAAACCGTTGTCTGTATCTTTAACAATCTCATTCATTCTCTGTAGTGCAAAACTATCCTGATCATGTAACGATAACAGCACTGTGGCGTTAAGATTACATTAACTCTTTAACAAAACCATTTGTCCCGTTCTCACCGATTCATCACAGGCAAATGCAATCCTTAAACTATTAACTGCATCTTCTGTTGCATCAGTAAGGTCCAGATCTTCCTGAATAGCTTTCAGAAAAAACCGTTGCTCACGATTACATAGTTCCTGATGATCCGGTTCATCTTTAAGGTCCACCCATTCATCGGGTCTTGCAAACTCATCATCTTTATCCAGATCGGCATAATGTACTTTTATTGATTCTGTTTTGGTATGCGAATCAATTGAATCCGATTTACCAGATTTCGATGCTTCTTTGGCAACAATAGATACCGCACCCTTCGGACCAAAAACATCTTTAATAAAAAAGGCGGTTTCACTAACCATCGGGCCCCAGCCTGCTTCGTACCAACCAACTGAACCATCCTCAAAACGAATTTGAAGCTGTCCGTAGTTATAATTCCATTCAGGTATTTCATCGGTAAGTCGGGCACCAATAGCGCTAACCTGAACAGGCCTTGACCTGGTCATCTGGCACATCACATCAATATAGTGAACTGCGCAATCCACTATCGGGCTTAAGCTTTTCATCAGATTACGGTGTACTGTCCATTTCGGACCATGACTTTGCTGGTTCAGGTTCATGCGCATTACCAATGGTTTACCCATTTGGTGCGAAAGCTCAATAAACTTCTCCCATGAAGGGTGATAACGCAATATATAGCCAACAACCAGTTTCTTGCCGGCTTTTCTTGCTGCCTCAGCAACACGCTCCGCACCTTCCACAGAATCCGCTAAAGGTTTCTCTATAAATACGTGGCAGCCACTCTCCAAAGCCTTAACGGCAAAAGCCTCATGGGTATCCGGATAAGTAGAAATGCAAACTGCATCAGGTTTTGTGGCCTCAAGTGCCTCATAAAAATCGCTGAACAACGGATAGCTTCCGCCCAGCTTTTCATTTACAACAACCTTACTGTTACCGGTTGATACAATTCCACATATCTCAAAGCCGTCTATGGTATGGTAAGCCATAGCATGAGATTTACCCATGTTACCGCAGCCAACAACCAGAACACGCAAATTTACACTCCCAAACTCCATCCTGCACGATAATTACGTTTAACAAATTGGTTCACCTCATCAAAATTGGTAACCTTAAGGTTTGCCTTATCCCAGATCAGCTTAATGTCTCTTCCCGGATAACTGATTCCACCATCAGCATTTCTTCTCTGAACATCAGTTCCTCTGATAGCCAGGTTTGCTATTAATAGCGTTTCTGTAAGTGGTCCTGCAATTTCAAAAGGAGAACTTAATTCTATCTTTCCATATCCTGCAATCGCAGCTTCGGCCCATTGTGTATAATGGCCATCTTCACCACCGGGTACTCTAGGGGTTTTCTTTTTAGTATGGTCGTGCTCATTTTTTGATAAAGGCAGCAGTCTCGGGTTAGATCCATAAACATCACAGATCATTTTACCTTTAGTCCCTTCAAACAATACACCGTTATCGCCAAATGCCTCATTAGGTCCTAACTCTACCGGACGAACTGGCTTAATGCCACCGTCCATCCAGTGTAGCTGTAAGTCACCTTTTGTCCTTTTTGTTCCCTTAAAGGTCATGATCACGTGACTTGATGGCGGACAACTTTCAGGGAAATACCCTCTCTTAAATTCATCCACATACACACTGCCAACACTACATTGAACATCAAGAGGAGTATCAAGACCTAAAATGCTAAATGGAGGTTCTACAAGGTGACAACCCATATCGCCAATTGCACCTGTGCCATAATCCCACCAGCCTCTCCAGTTAAACGGAACCATTTTCTCTATATAAGGCTTATATGGGGCACTGCCCAACCATAAATCCCAATCCAATTCCTTAGGCACAACACCATTAGTAGCAGGCCATGCAATGCCTTGAGGCCAAACGGGGCGGTCAGTCCAGCAATACACCGTATGTACCTTACCTATTAAACCAGCCTCGCACCAATCTTTTAATTGTCGTACCCCATCACCAGAAGCACCCTGATTACCCATTTGGGTAACTACCTGATAACGTTTTGCCGCCTCAGTTAACACACGGGCTTCATAAATATCATGTGTTAAAGGTTTTTGCACATATACATGTTTACCAAGCTGCATTGCGGCCAGCGCTATCATAGCATGATTATGATCTGGTGTAGAAACTACAACACCATCAATGTTTTTCGATTCCTTATCAAGCATCTGGCGATAGTCTTTATAATACTTCGCCTTCGGAAACCGTTTAACAGAACCAGCGGCCCTTCTATCATCAACATCACATAAAAATGCAATGTCAGATTTACCGCCTTTAAAAATATTCGCTATATCACTTTCACCTTTTCCACCAACACCAACGCCGGCAACTTGTAAACGGTCGCTCGGCGCTAAAAATCCTTTTCCTCCCAATACATGTCGGGGCACGATCATAAAACCAGCGGCTGCAAGCGCGCTGGTTTTAATAAAGTTTCTTCTAGAATTATCTGTTGATGAGTTTAACTTATCTTCAGTCATGTTTTTTATTTTTTCTTTTTAGCAGATTCTTTTTTAGTTAAATCCTTTTTACTTAAATCTTTGATCCTGATGTTTCTGAATTCTACAGGAGAACCATGTCCAAGAAAACCAATGTGGCCACTGTCACGCAACAAGCCCGGATGTTCCTTGCCATCGGCAGCACCATTTTTTCTAGCCTCAGTAATGTCGCCATCAAGAATCACAGTACCATTAAGGATCACTTTAATTTTAGGGCCTTTTACTACAACTTCTTCATAATTCCATTCGCCAACTGGTTTAAGGAAACCTCTTTTTGCTGGTAAAGTGCCATATACAGAGCCATGGTACTGATACACATGAAGGTCTTTATATATTGGAGCCTCATTATCTAAAATCTGAAGTTCCATACCTGTATAAGCAGCGTCACCCTCTAAAGGTGCTCTGATACCTAATCCGTTATTGGCACCCGGAGTTAATTTAAATTCAAAACGGTAAATAAAGTCGCTAAATTCCTCTTTAGTAAACAAGTTACCACCTGAACCTTTTCCCGGTTTAGGACGAATCGCAATATTTCCATCTTCAATAGTGTAATCAACAGTGTTACCAGTCCAGCTGTGCATGTTTGTACCATCAAACAATACTTTATAACCATCTTTTTTCTCTTGTGCACTTAACTCAAATGGTTTTGCACGAGGGATTTCCCTGATGTAAAGATCACGATAAGCAACTGGCGAACCATGTGCTTGTAATTCAATTTGCTCTTCAGCAAAAATCGGAAGACTTCTGTCCCAGTAGTTTTCAAGGATTACATTATCAGTTACCAATACACCGTTTAAGTAAACAGTTACACGGTCACCTTTCATCAAAATACGGAAGGTATTCCATTCGTCAAGTTTATTGTCAGCAACTTTAAGCGGCTTGCTTTCATTAGTCTGATTGTTATATAAACCTCCTGAACCAACCTGAGCACCTACATTTGTACGGGCATTATCCCAAATCTGAACTTGTGGAGTACCACGCAGATAAATACCGGCATCACCCTCTCCTTTTTTATCATCAATAATTTTCCAGTCAACAAGCATTTCAAAATCACCATACTTTTTAACAGTAGCAAGGTTATTTCCATGGCTCATGAACTGAAGCTCACCATTAACAGGTTTCCAGCTATCACGTGCCTCAGCATCCGCTTTTTCCTGCTCAGCAGCAAGTGTTTTTGCATCCATTTTAGAACGCTTAATCGGGTCTGCCACTAAACCTTTCCAACCGGTAAGATCAGTTCCATTGTACATAGATACAAAACCTTCACCTGCTTTCATTTCAGAAATATATTTACGCATTCCTTCTTTCTGATAGCCACTATCAGCACCTGTTATTACCTCAATGGTTTTATTTAACAAACCTTTAACCAGGTCACCATTATAGGTACCGGCAAGCGTAATGTTCATTACTGCATTTGCAGCAGCTTGCTGTAAAGCAGCATCATCTAAATATTTACCGGCAAAAACAATTGCATTGAAACATTTAGCTTGCTCAACATCTTTTAAAATTTGTTGTTTCTGCTCGTTTGTTTGAGCCACAGCCATCGCGTTGCGAAGTAATAACAACTTCTGCTCCGCAGGATAAACACCTTCTCTAACCGAACGCAGGTATCCGTTGATAGCAGTATTCAGGAAAGCAGCATTTTTAGTCTCGCGTGCAATCTTAATTAATTCAGGAGCCGAGCTGGCATCCACCCAAGCAGACAATGCATCTAAAGCAGCTTTTTGAGTTTGCTCATTACCTGATGCAAAACCATCAGTAACCGCTTTTAACGATTTCTCGCCACCTAAGCTTGCAAGAACTTTGTAGAAAAGTAATTTCTTGTTTTCAGGTGCCGAAGCCATTTGTTGTAATACTGCATCAACCTGTTGCGAATTGTCGCCGCCACCACTTACCGCAGCAATGATAGCTTCCTGTACAGCAGTTTCCTGTGCTCCAGAGCTTTCATTCAATAAAGTAAACAATTGAGGCAAGTTATCTTTCACAACAACATGACTTAAAGCAGCATATGCTGCCTGCTGTACTTCAGGTTTTTTACTTTTTAACTGATCATAAACAGTATTTAGCTGACCGTTTGCTGCACGCGATGCAAGCAAGTTAATTAATGCAACCTGTACATTTGGTTTCGCAGATGGAATAGCAGCAGCAATCTTTTCGGTAATTCCTGTTCCTTTCATTCTGTGAATAGCGTTAGAAACAGCAGTCACATTAGCAGTATCACCTTTGCTTGCCAACTTAAGCAAATCGTCAAGAACCTGGTCCTGACTAATATTAACAGCCGCATTTATTGCAGCTAACTTTACAGTCTCGTTCTTACTTTTAAGCAACTTAATTACTGCAGGTAAAGCTTCTTTAGCACCACTTTGGCCAAGCATACTTAAAATACCAGCTTTTGCATCATCATCAACCTTACCTAGTTTCTTAACCCAAAGAGGTGTCGAAGCCGGGGTTACATATGGTACAGCAAACTTAAAAGCAGCAGCACGATATTCAGCATTTTTATCGTCGGCAGCATCTAAAAGAAGCTCTTGGTTATTGTCTTTGTTTGCTTCAACCAATACTTTTAAAGCACCGGTACGCACACCTACCAATTCATCAGTGTTGGCTTTGCCAGCTATATCTTTAGCAATTTTTTCGGCAAGTTCTTTATTGCCGTTTTTAAGCAATTGTTCGGCATAGATCAGGTAAACTGCAGCGGTATTTGTATTTTCATATTTAAGTCCACTTTTATCAGCGGCTGCAGCAAATGCAGCTTCAGACGAAGGATCAGCAATATAAGCAAGTGCATACAATGCTACTTTAGCAACATTTGCATCACCATTGGCAGCCAAAGCATTTATAGGCTGAGCTGCCTCTTTAAAACGACTGTCGCCTAACGATTCTATAATCGAAAGTTTAGCAGCACCGTTAGCTTTTGCCAAGCCGCTCAATAAAGCTGCTTTCGAAGCCGGAGTGTTTATTTTAACCAATGCTCTTGCCGCAGGATCTGCCAGTTGCTCATCAGTTAAATACCCTTGTATACAAGAAACTGCATCGTCCTTACCAACCAGATCAAACTGACTGATAATAAATGACTTGTTTTGTTTATCAGTTAGTTTCTCTAAGGCTTTGCAATAAGCACCAACGGCCATTTTTCTCCAGTCTTCTTTTCCATTCTGAGTGATGTAAGCAGAAAATCCGCCAACAGTATACTCAATTAATGAATTATTGCCTTTACCCGGGGCACTAAGGCCGCTTATTAAAGTTACATAGCCCTCTTCTCCCAGATTTGCGATGTCGTTTACATTATTTTTAAATAGCTCAGCATCTGCCGCAGGCATCTGCGCAAGCAAATCGGCAATGCGGGTGGTTACGGTTCGTTCGTCTTTTTTTGCCTGTCCGTTTGCCACATCTTGCAGCATTACAACCGCCAACAGGATAAAGAATATCTTTTTTATCATTATGATATGTGTAAAATGTTAATCTGAATTGTTTAAATGAACTGTTTAATTAAATAGTGAAAGGTGCACGCATTACAGGATTAATTAATCTGTTAGCGCCTTCATCATCAATAAACTCTTGTTTTACCGGATCAAATTTTAACGAACGGCCTAATCTTAAAGCAATTAAACCGATGTTAACGATATTACATGAACGGTGCCCATTTTCTTCATTTAAAGCAAATTTCTGTCTGGTTTTAACAGATTCAACAAAGTCAGTCATTTGTGGTGTTGGGTCAGGGAAAGCAGCCAGTTTACGCTCCAAATCCGGAATGTCCGATTTAAAGCCCGGGTATAATTTACCTTTAGGCCCTTCAATGTAAGGCACGTTAGTATCCTTTCCTTCGCCATCTAAAATGATTTGGCAACCATCAGCGTAAGTATAAGTTATCCTTCTCCATATTCCAACGGCATCAGTATGTTGTTGCGGAGCATCAATTTCAACAGAAACCGGACTGGTATCATCTTTACCTAAAAAGTACTGAATCGGGTCAATATAATGTTGTCCCATATCACTTAAGCCACCACCATCGTAATCCCAGTAACCACGGAAGGTTTGATGCACCCTGTGTGCATTATATGGTTTATAAGGCGCAGGGCCAAGCCATCTGTCGTAATCCAATTCAGGAGGTACCGGCTGAGGCTCAAGATGATCTTTACCTACCCAGTAAAACTTCCAATCGTAACCTGTATGTTTACCTACAGTAACCTTTAAAGGCCAGCCCAACAATCCGCTGTCAACCAATTTCTTAATCGGTTTTACAGTTGTACCCATTCCATAAAAAGTATCTTTAAAACGGAACCAGGTATTTAAACGGAACATTCTGCCATGTTTTTGAACAGCTTCCATTACACGCTTACCTTCTCCAATAGTATGGGTCATTGGTTTTTCACACCACACATCTTTACCTGCATTTGCAGCATCAACTGCCATAATACCGTGCCAGTGAGGTGGAGTTGCAATGTGTACAATATCAACTTCAGGAAGTTTAATCAGTTCGCGATAATCGCTAAATGTTTTAACGCCTTTATCCAACATAGATGTTGCCAGATCAAGGTGCCTTTTATCAACATCACAAACAGCAACTACCTGAGTGCCATCATATGTAAAATGACCACGCCCCATTGAGCCAACACCTATTACGGCCTTGGTAAGCTTATCACTTGGTGCAATAAATCCTGTTCCTCCAAGTACATATCTTGGCACAATAGTAAATGCGGCAAGTCCTACAGCCGATTTCTTAATAAAATCTCTTCTCGAATTTTGGTTTTCTGGTTCTTTAGGTTGTTTAGGCTTCATATTTTCATTTATGTGTGAATTATATATTCAATTGTATTGTTTTATATATCAGAGCTACACTAAATAACATATCACTGCATAGTTAGAAATAACTCGCAGTAAGTTCGTCGGGCTCATATTTGGTACAGAGTCAAATACCGGTTAAATATCGACTGTTGGATTCATTTTTTTTTGTGGTTCTTAAGGGTTCATATATATGGTTGTATGGGTATTCAATTTTTAATACCTCCAAAGGCACCGCTAAATCGAATACTTGCATTGTTAATATTAGCGAGAAATTGTCAAAAACACAAAACATTATTAATTTATTTACGTATTAAAAATACTTTTGTAATTTTTTAACATAAGTTATCTATATTTAACGAAATAGAGTAATTAAAGCTATGGATCTTCGTCTATTAAATAACATAACAAAACCAACGCGCGATAAGCAGCTGATCTATAAATATCAGCTCGTGAAACATCTTTTTAATTTAGGACCAAGTTCAGTTTCCACATTATGTGATACCATGAACATGAGTACACCGAGTATTTTAAAACTCATTACTAATTTAACAGACGAAGATTGGATAGAAAAGAAAGGTTACGGAATATCTATGGGTGGCAGAAAGCCCGATTTATACGGTTTAAGAGATAAAAAAATCCTGATCCTCTGTATTGATATAGAATTGTTCCATACCAAAATTGCAGTTATGGATAACAACTACAACTATATTGTTGATGCCCAAACCATCGCTTTGCCTATCTCAAAAAGCAGCAGATCCGATTTCTTTAGTATTTTAAATACGCATGTAAATGATATCCTAAAAGCTCAAAACATCTCCAACGACCAGTTAATTGGCTGCAGCGTAGGCATGCCCGGCCTGATTGATTCCGAAAAAGGCAAAAGCTATAGTTATTTTCTTAGTGATCAGGAAAACACCTCTTTAACCGCCGCATTTGAAACCACACTAAAACTACCCGTTATTATACAGAATGACGTAAATGGATCATCTATGGCAGAATTTGCACATGGAATGGCAAAAGGCAAACAAAATGCTTTGATACTGTTAATGGATTGGGGCGTTGGGTTAGGAATTATAATGGATGGAAAGATCGGAAGAGCGTCGTGTAGGGAAAGAGTGTAGATCTCGGTGGTC
>NZ_CAMLHF010000171.1 GCF_946479715.1 uncultured Pedobacter sp.
AGGTAATCTGACCGGGTTCTGCATAACTCGCCTTAACTAGCCCTTTGGCTAAAGAGACGCCAATATTTCCGCTTCCTAAAATGGCAATACTGCCTTTAAACTGGTTCATAATTATCTGATTAATCGGGTTCCGAAATTCTGTTGATCTATTTGTGGCAATTCATCTGCTTTGCCAATATACACTGCATTAACTCCACTTTTTATTGCCTCAAAAGCATTGTGCAATTTAGGGATCATTCCTCCCGAAACTATACCTTCATTTTTCAGGGTTTCAAATTCATCCATTCTAATCACGGGGACTAAAGATTGATCATCATCAATATCCCTCATTACTCCGCGCTTTTCGAAACAGTAAATTAAGGAGGTGTCATAAAGTGACGACATGGCCACAGCAACCGCAGATGCAATGGTATCTGCATTAGTATTTAGCAATTGCGACGCACCATCGTGGGTTATCGCACACAATACCGGGACCAGTCCGGCCTTTAACAGGCTATCTAAAGTATCAGAAGAAACTGACGCCTCATCAAGATCTCCAACAAAGCCATAATCAATATCCTTTATAGGTCTTTTAACCGCCTTTATTATATTTCCATCTGCCCCTGTTAAGCCAATAGCATTACTGCCTTTGGCCTGTAACTGAGCAACCATATTCTTATTAATCAATCCGGCATAAACCATAGTAACTATCCGCAGCGTTTCAATATCAGTTATCCGCCTTCCTTCTACCATTTTGGCTTCTACCCCTAATGATACTCCCAGTTCAGTTGCAATTTTACCGCCTCCGTGAATTAAAATCTTATCGCCGGGAAGCGCTGTAAAATCGAGTAAAAACTGATGCAGTTTCTCTGAATTATCAATAACATTTCCGCCAATTTTAATTACACTGAGTTTCTTCATATGGTTACCAGATTATTATAATTTTTCTAACATTTGTTTCAGTACTGCCTGTGCTGCCCATAAACGATTACCTGCTTCATGGATCACTAATGAATTAGGGCCATCCAATATTTCAGAAGACAGTTCAAGGTCTCTACGAACAGGAAGGCAATGCATTACCTTTGCATTATTTGTTCCTACTAATTTATCATTATTCAGCATCCATCCTTCCGGATAAGTAAGCACTTTGCCGTATTCCTTAAAGCTAGACCAATTTTTAACATAGATATAATCCGCGCCCTTTAATGCCTCGTCTAAGTTATGCGTAATGGTTGCCCCGGGAGTAAAATCTTCGCTTAATTCATACCCTTTTGGCTGAGCAATAGTGAAATCAAGCATTCCAGCACTTTGAGCCTTACACATCCATTCTGCAAATGAATTAGGAACAGCCTGAGGCAATGCCTTGATGTGAGGTGCCCATGCCAATACCACTTTTGGTTTAGCAGCACCACTCCAGGTTTCTTTGATGGTAACAAGATCTGCCAAACTTTGCAGCGGGTGACGCGTTGCACTTTCTAAACTGACTACAGGAACATTACAATATTTAATGAACTTATTAAAAAAGTCCTCATTATAATCTTCATCTCTGTTTATCAGTTTAGGAAAAGAACGCAAGCCTAAAATATCGCAATATTGCCCCATTACAGCAGCGGCCTCACGAATATGTTCAACAGTAGTTCCGTTCATTACCACACCATCTTGTGTTTCTAATGCCCAGCCCTCTTTATCCATATTCATGACCATCACATTCATTCCAAGGTTTAGCGCTGCCTTTTGAGTACTTAAGCGTGTGCGCAAACTTGGGTTTAGAAAAACCAGACCAAGTGTCTTGTTCTTTCCTAAATGCTGATGCGCATAAGGGCTTTCCTTTAGTGCCAATGCGTCTTTAACCAACTGGCCGATGTCTTGTACATCATTTACTGAGGTGAATTGGTTCATCCTTTTAAAGCAATTTTAAATTCTTTCAAAAATTGATCTGCCTGATCCTTAGTTAAATTTAATGCAGGTAAAAGTCTAATTACATTAGGCTTCGCTTCACCTGTAAATATTTTATGTTTAAATAAAAGCTCTTTTTTTACATGCGAAAGGCTTTCAGGCAGGTCTATACCTATCATTAAGCCACGGCCACGTACTTCTTTTACTTCTTCAATCTTCTTTAATTCATCAATCAGATAGCTTCCTATTGTTTCGGCGTTTTTCAATAAATCATCTTGTTCAATGATCTCAAGAACGGCCAAAGCAGCTGCACAGGCAAGGTGGTTGCCACCAAAAGTAGTACCCAGCATACCATGCCAAGGCTTAAACTTTGGTGCAATAGAAATTCCGGCTACAGGGAAACCGTTGCCCATTCCTTTTGCCATTGTGTAAACATCGGCGTTAACACCTGCATAATCATGAGAATAGAACATTCCTGTTCTGCCATAACCACACTGAACACTATCTGCTATGTAAACCGAATTATACTGATCACAAAGAGAACGGATCTTTTGTAAAAAGCTTACCGAAGCTTCTTTTATACCTCCAACACCTTGGATCCCTTCAATAATTACAGATGCAATATCATTTCCAAATTCTGCAAATGCCTGCTCCAGGGCAGCTTCATCATTATGAGGAAGAAAAACAATATTATCGGTTTCATTTACTGGAGCAATAATTTTAGGGTTATCAGTAGCTGAAACAGCTAAAGATGTTCTGCCATGAAATGCGCCCTTGAAGGCAATTACCTTCTTTCTGCCATTGTAAAAAGACGCTAATTTTAAAGCATTTTCATTGGCTTCTGCCCCAGAATTACACAAAAACAGTTGATAGTCTGTTTTTCCGGAAACCTTTCCTAATTGTTCAGCTAGCTGCACTTGTAAAGGGATCTTAACAGAATTAGAATAGAAACCAACCTTATTAAGCTGGTCAGTTAAGCGTTGCACATAGTGTGGATGGGTGTGGCCTATCGAAATAACAGCATGACCACCATAAAGGTCCAGATATTCTTGTCCTTCAGCATCCCAAACGGTACTGCCTTGTGCTTTTACTATTTCTATATTATTTAATGGATATACGTCGAATAAGTTCATTTTTTTTTAGATTTTTTGCTCCGCGTCATCCTGAATTTATTTCAGGATCTCGAAGTAGCATGGGTTAAATGGATAAATGGAAATCCGAAATCCTGAAATAAATTTGCTTCGCAGCTTCTTCGAGGTCAGGATGACGAAACAACAAATTAAAATGCAGCCGCCTTTAGCCGGAGTCCGGTTCCCTCTTCTAATCCAAATATCAAATTCATATTTTGCACCGCCTGCCCACTTGCTCCTTTTAACAAATTATCTATTATACTTACAATAAAGAGCTTATTGCCATGTTTTTCTACATGTACTAATCCTTTATTTGTATTTACTACTTGTTTTAAATCGATGTTTCTTTTACTTACATGAGTAAAAGGATGTGAAGCATAAAAATCTTCGTATATACGCTGTGCCTCCTCTGCAGTCAAATCACTTTCAAGATACATTGCTGCTAAAATACCTCTAGTAAAATCACCACGTTGCGGAATAAAATTTAAAACTTCATTAAAGCCCGGCTCAAGTTGCTTTAAACTTTCGCCTATCTCATTAAGATGCTGATGTTCAAAGGCTTTATATACTGAAAGGTTGTTATTACGCCAGCTAAAATGAGAGGTTGAAGCCAAACTTTGTCCAGCTCCGGTTGATCCGGTTGTTGCATTGATATGCACTTCGTTTTTCAACAAACCTTTTGATGCCAGAGGCAATAATCCCAACTGAATGCAAGTTGCAAAACAACCTGGGTTAGCAATAAAATTTGCCTTCTTTATTGCTTCACGGTTTAATTCCGGCAAGCCATAAACCCATTTATTGCCAGCATTAACTTTCAATCTGAAATCCTGACTCAGGTCAATTATCTTAATGCTGCTGTCAATCACATTTGCAGCCAAAAATTTCTTCGCATCACCATGTCCTACACAAAGAAACAACACATCAATCTCCGACGATAATTCACCTGTAAAACGCAGGTCAGTATCACCAAGTAAATCTGTATGCACATCAGAAATCAGATTTCCGGCATTACTGTTACTATGTACAAATACGATATCAACAATTGGATGGTTCACAAGAATACGAAGCATTTCGCCTCCGGTATATCCTGCACCTCCAACTATTCCTGCTCTAATCTTCATGACTGTTTACTTTATGCCAGATCATTACCTGGTTACCAAAAATCTTTGAAAAACCTTTCACATCTTCGCCGCTCCATGCATTGTTCATTTCGCCATAGCTACCAAATTTATTGCTCATCAAATCATGTTCAGATTCAATACCAATAATATTGAAACGGTAAGGCAACAATTCAACAAACACATTTCCGCTAACTGTTTTCTGTGTATCGGTTAAAAAAGCCTCAATGTTTCGCATAATAGGGTCATGGAACTGACCTTCATGTAACCAGTTACCATAGAAAGATGACAGTTGCTCTTTCCACGAAAGCTGCCATTTTGTTAAAGTATGTTTTTCAAGCGTGTGGTGCGCTTTAATAATCACCATTGGAGCTGCAGCTTCAAAACCCACACGTCCTTTAATTCCTATAATTGTATCCCCAACATGGATATCTCTTCCAATACCATAAGGCTGGGCAATTGCCTGTAATTTCTGAATTGCTCTAACCGGCTCAAAAGTTTCACCGTCAATAGCTACCAGTTCACCTTTTGTAAAGGTTAAGGTTAGCTTACGCGGTTCTGTTACAGAAACTTGAGTTGGCCATGCTTCTTCCGGCAACGTCTCATTAGAAGTTAATGTTTCTTTTCCTCCTACAGAAGTTCCCCATAAACCTTTATTGATAGAATATCTTGCTTTTTCAGCGCTATAATGAACACCGTGATTGCTTAAGTACTCTATTTCTGCTTCGCGTGATAGCTTTAAATCTCTGATCGGGGTGATGATCTCTACATTCGGGATGATGATATTAAAGATCATATCAAAACGAACCTGGTCGTTCCCCGCGCCTGTACTTCCGTGAGCAACGTAATCAGCACCTATTTTCTTAACATAATTTGCAATTGCAGTAGCCTGACTTACACGTTCCGCACTTACTGACAAAGGATAAGTTGCATTTTTTAATACATTCCCGAAAACCAAATATTTAATACAGCTGTCATAATAATTTGTCGTTTCATCAACCACAGCATGAGAAGCTACACCTAAAGCATAAGCACGTTTTTCTATTTCCTCTAATTCTTCATCAGAAAAACCACCAGTATTTACAATAACAGAATGCACTTCTAATCCGCGATCCTGGGCTAAATAAATACAGCAAAATGAGGTATCCAAACCTCCGCTAAACGCTAAAACAACTTTCTTCTTCATCTTTATAACAGCTATTTAAATAAAACGGTAAACATTAAAAACAGAGATTTTAAACCTCCTTTATTATCGGGTTTTGAACTAAGTACCAATCGTTGCTTAATACGCATAAAACGCTCATACAGCTTAGGCTTTTTGTGTAATTCCTCTGCGAATTTCTTAGCAACATCATGTTTTTGTTCCACAGGATCATATAACATTGCAGTACACATGCAATTTTTGCGTTCCTTCATTTTTAGAATTTCGAAGTTCACACAACTTTGACAGCCTTTCCAAAATTCTTCATCCTGAGTAAGCTCTGAATAAGTTACAGGCTCATAACCAAGATCCGAATTGATTTTCATTACTGCCAATCCTGTAGTTAAACCAAAAATCTTTGCTTTAGGATATTTTTGTCTCGAAAGCGCAAAAATCTTCTCTTTAATAGCATGAGCAAGTCCTGCTTTTCTGTATTTAGGGCTAACTATTAAACCTGAATTGGCTACAAATTGTCCATGTGTCCAGGTTTCTATATAGCAAAACCCAGCCCATGAGCCATCCTTATGGAAAGCAATTACAGACTTCCCGTCTAAAATTTTATTTGCTACGTACTCCGGAGAGCGTTTAGCGATACCTGTACCTCGAGCTTTTGCCGATTCTGCCATTTCTTCGCAAATTTCTTCTGCAAAGACACGATGTTCAGGAAGTGCAACTTGCACTATAAAATCGTTTATATTCATTAATATGATAACGAAAAAAAATAAATGTTCTGATTAATTGTTTTTTGAGAGGCAATCCTCTGTGGAAATGCGTAGAGACATTACGCAGAGATTTACTCAAATCCGCGGCGTATAATTTTGCCGGTTAGTGGTTACAAAAAAAACGGGTCGCAAACGTTCAATAAACAAACTTCTGGAAGCAATATTTTTTGCTTCTACAATAGAAAGTTTATGGGTCGCGTGCTTAATCATTTTCTGTGTATAATAATTCTTTGAATGAGTTGAGGCGCAAAGGTTTAAATAAATATCGAGTTGTGCAATACGTTTTTAATTTTTTTACATTTTTATAATGAAAATCTGCACTTAATTTAACGTCCAAATCTGAAGAAATGAGACAGAATATTTGGCCTTCCCTCCATTATTTCAATAATCATATCCATTCCCATTACTGAAAAAGTAATCCCGTTGCCCCCAAAACCGAGCAAAAAGTGGCTTTTAGGGTATTTAGGGTGCATTCCTATATATGGCAAACCATCTTTGGTTTCACCAAAAGTGCCAGCCCAGCAAAAGTCCTCAACGAATGAACTACCAGGTAAATATTTTTTTAACGTTTTTTCCAATCTCTCCTTTTTTCTGCTCAAAAGCAGATCTCTTCGAATTGCATTTTTAAAATTCTCATCTTCCCCACCAACAAGAAATCTTCCATCAGCCGTTGTTCGCATATATAAATATGGAGAATCTGTATTCCAAAACAAGGTTTTTTCGTAGACCTCAGGATGTAAATCCTGTTTTTCACTAACCATCGCATAGGTACTTTTCAATTGCACAATCTTATCAGAAAGCATATTTTGAGTTTCATATCCCGTGCAATAAACAATATGTTTTGCAGATATTTCAGCTCCGGTACTTAGCTGAACCTTTACCGCATCCTTTTCATATTTTACTTTTTTCAATTCAGTTTTATCGAACACCTTTAATCCTCTCTCTGAGTTATAGTGCAACAAGTCGTGGGTCAAACAAAAAGCATCCACACTACCCCCATCTGCAGAAAGAATTGCTCCTTCGGCCACAATGCCATAAATAGCCTTTACTTCTTTTTTATCTAGCCAGCTCACATCGATACCTGCCATTTTGCGTGCTTCATACTCCTGCTTTAGCCATTTAACATCCCTACTATTTGCTGCAAAATAAAGTGATTCCTTTTTTTCAAACCCGCATGATGATTTAATCTCTTTCACCAGATTCTCCAGTTTATAAATGGAATCCCTGCAAGCAAGATAGCTCGCAATAGCACCATGCTCTCCTATCAATTCTTTTAATTTATATAGCGGCACGTCAATTTCATATTGCAGCATGGAGGTAGTTGCCGAAGTACTGCCGTTAGCGATCTCTCTTTTATCTATCAATATCGTTTCATAGCCCTTAGCTATGCAGGCGTGCGCCATTAAGGCTCCGGTAATCCCCCCGCCAACAATCAGCACCTCACAGTTCGTATCTGTCCTTAAAGAGGGATAAGAATGCATTATTCCATTTTTTACCAGCCAAAATGGCTCATTTGAGCGAACATCCATAAGTTTCAATTAATCAAACTATAACAATCTTGTTTGATATGTGTTTTAGGTTCACAAAATTTAAACTTTATGTAAGTTTAAGCCTATATTGAATTTTCCTTTGAGGTTATCATGAAAAAGTATTTCTTAATATTATTTCTTTTTATTGCAGGACCTGCACTTCCGCAGGATGTTCGCAATGCTCGTAAATTGGTAAATCAGCTCACTTCAAAAGCCCTGTGGGGAAGAGGATATACCAATAACGGAATGGCAAAGGCCGCAGATCTGATTAGCTCAGCTTTTAAGGCTTACGGTCTGACCCCAATGAGCGGAACAGATTTTAAACAGCAATTCTCTTTCCCTGTAAATACCTATCCGGGAAAAATGCAGGTTATCATTAATGGCAAAAAACTTAGCCCCGGCAAAGATTTTATTGTAATGCCCCAAAGTATTGGGAAAACAGCCGAAGGAAAATTTGAACAAAAAGACAGCATTACTTTTGCCGACGCCAACCAGCGGGTTATCGCCGTACTTAAAGATAAACTTACCTGGTCTGTTGCTCCTGAGCAAGGCGATTTCACTGGCATAGAAATAAAAAAAAATGCCATCAAAGGGCATCCCCTTAATTTTCAAATCAATATTGAAAATGCCTTTATACCTGAATTTAATACCTCCAACATCTGCGGGGTAGTAAAAGGTACCTCTAAACCAGATTCCGTCCTGGTTATTACGGCTCACTACGATCACTTGGGCGGCATGGGCAGCAAAACCTATTTCCCCGGGGCTAATGACAATGCCAGTGGTGTTTCCTTTTTACTATCTCTGGCAAAATACTACGCAACCAATCCACAGCCTTACACAATGGCATTTATTTGCTTTGCCGGTGAAGAAGCTGGGCTATTAGGATCCAAGTATTTTACTGATCATCCATTACTTCCTCTAGAAAAAATCAGGTTTTTAATTA
The DNA here is from genome assembly GCF_946479715.1 of uncultured Pedobacter sp. The sequence continues at coordinate 8,519 of NZ_CAMLHF010000171.1, forward strand.
ATGTTGATATGGTCGGGACTGGCGAAACAGGTATTACAGTAGTAAATGCAACCATCCATCCAAAGGAATTTTCTTTGCTAAATCAGCTTAATGATAAAAACCAATACCTCCCAAAAATCAACTCAAGAGGTAAAGCTGCAAACAGCGACCACTACTTTTTTACCGAGAAAAACGTTCCTGCCTTCTTTATCTATACCACCGGGGGCATCAATGCATACCATGATATTTATGACCGGCCTAAAACCCTTCCCTTAACAGAATATCAGGATCTGTTTAAGCTCTTTGTTGACTTCAATGCGGCATTAATGAATAAATAAGCGCTATTTTTCATTTTATTGGCTTTACTTTAAACCAAATTCCTTTAATTTCGTTTTATAATAAAAACAACACTTATGTTCGATAAATTAATGGCAGCCCAACAGAAGGCTGACGAAATAAAGAAAAGACTAGATACAGTCTCTGTTTTTGGAGAAGTTGAAGGTGGGGCAATACGCGTTACTGCAACTGCAAACAAGGCGATCACAGCAGTAGAGATAAGCGAAGAATTCCATAAACAGGCAGATCGAGAAGAACTTGAAGAATTATTATTAACAGCTATCAATAAGGCCTTAACACAAGCAGATCAGGTTAGTGCTACCGAAATGCAGGCAGCAACTAAAGACATGTTAGGCGGATTGGGCGGAATGTTTGGACAATAATGAAATATACATATTATGGCCAATCCTGCTTCCTGATAGAAGCCGATGGCAAAAAGTTTCTTTTCGATCCCTTTATCACATATAATCCACTTGCTAAGCATATAGACATTAAAAGCATAGAGGCTGATTATATCCTGGTAAGTCACGGGCATGGTGATCATATTGCTGATCTTGTAGAAATTGCAAACCAAACCAATGCACTTGTTATCGCAATAGCAGAAGTTGCTGATTGGGCTGGCAAACAAGGGATCAAAAATGTCCATGGAATGAACTTTGGAAGCCAAAACTTTGATTTCGGAAAACTCAGAATGGTGTGGGCTACACATTCAGCAGCCCTTCCTGACGGAACCTGTGGTGGAAATCCTGCAGGGTACGTGCTGAAACTTGAAAATAAAACCATCTACTTTGCCGGAGATACTGCGTTAACCATGGAAATGAAACTCCTTGCTGAGCTTTATAACCTGGATTATGCAATTCTGCCAATTGGAGGCAATTACACAATGGATGTTGATGATGCCATTATAGCTACAAAATATATTGATTGCGACACTGTAATTGGTGTGCACTACAACACCTTCCCTGTAATAGAAATTGATACGGAAGAAGCGCTGGCTAAATTCAAAAGAGAAAATAAAGTGCTTTTATTGCCAGAAATCGGCGAAACCATAGAGCTATAGATAAAAAGCCTCGTTGAGGAAATTTCAACGAGGCTTTTTTCATAGGCTTAAATTAGTGCGCGGCCAGCCAGTTATCCCCCTCACCTATCTCTACTTCAATTGGAACATTAGTTTTAATAGCTGTTTTCATTCTATGAGAAATGATATTTTTCATTGCTTCAACTTCAGATCTAAGCACATCAAAAACCAACTCATCATGCACCTGCATGGTCATTTTTGATTGAAGCTTCTGATCCTGTATATCCTTATGAATATTGATCATTGCAACCTTAATCATATCTGCCGCCGAGCCTTGTATTGGCGCATTTATAGCATTTCGCTCTGCAAAGCCACGTACGGTTTGGTTGGCAGAGTTAATGTCTCTCAGATATCTTCTTCTGCCTAAAATGGTTTCTACAAATCCATTTTCACGGGCAAAATTCATTGTGTCTGACATGTATTTTTTAATGCCCGGATATTGTTCAAAATACTGCTCAATAATTGCCGCAGCTTCTTTACGAGGAATGCCAAGATTTTGTGACAAGCCAAAAGCAGATTGGCCGTAAATAATCCCAAAGTTTACTGCTTTTGCATTCCTTCTCTGAGTAGAATCAACCTCTTCTATTGAAACACCGTACACCTTTGCCGCCGTTGCAGTATGAATATCAATGCCCTTATTAAAGGCATCCAGCATGTTTTCTTCTTTACTGATCTCCGCAATAATGCGAAGTTCTATCTGAGAATAATCCGCCGAAAGCAAAACATGATCAGCATCCCTTGCAATAAATGCTTTACGCACCTCTCTGCCCCTTTCTGTACGGATAGGAATATTCTGCAGGTTTGGATTATTAGAACTTAGTCTTCCGGTTGCAGCAACAGCCTGATTATACGAAGTATGAACACGACCTGTCCTCGGATTAACCAACAATGGCAATGCATCAACATAGGTAGACTTTAATTTTTGCAGTTGTCTGAAATCTAAAATATCCTGAACGATATCACTTTTATGGGCAAGCGCCAATAACACATCCTCACCGGTTTGATACTGACCTGTCTTTGTTTTTTTTGCTTTAGGATCTAGCTGCAACTTATCAAAAAGAACCTCTCCTAATTGCTTTGGCGAGGCCAGGTTAAACTTAATACCGCATTTATCATACACATTCTGCTCAAACTTCCTTATGTCCAGTTCCAGCTCTTTAGAATAGTTAATCAAGGTGTCCATATCTATCCTAACCCCTTCTTTTTCAATATCTGCAAGCACATAAATTAAAGGATTTTCAACATCAGTGGCAAGCTGTTCTGCATTAAGCTGTTTAAGCATTGGCTTAAACACATTGGCAAGCTGCAAGGTTATATCTGCATCTTCAGCAGCATAATCTACCACCTGCTCTACGGGAACATCACGCATATTCCCTTGCCCCTTTCCTTTAGCACCGATAAGCTTGGTTATTGAAATGGGCGAGTAACTAAGATAGTTTTCAGCCAGTACATCCATATTATGACGTGTATCCGGATCAATCAAATAATGAGCAAGCATGGTATCAAATAACTTTCCTTTTACAGATACACCATACCATTTAAATACAAGCATATCATATTTAATGTTCTGCCCTATTTTGGCTATATTTTCATTTTCAAGGACAGACCTAAACTCATCCACAATTACCTGAGCATCTTCTCTTTCGGCAGGTACAGGAATATAATACCCTTCCCCTGGCGTTATACTAAACGAGATTCCTACCAGATCTGCAAGATTGGCATCCGTTCCTGTTGTTTCTGTATCAAATGAAATGCTTTCTTGCTTTAAAAGCAAGTCCACAAACTCCTTACGCAGTTCCGGAGTATCTATTAATTTATAATTATGCTCCGTATTTTCAATAGTCTTAGCGGCAACAGCTTGTTCAAATACTTCCGAAATAACTATTGTAGTCTTAGTTTTTACCTCAACCTGATCAACCACATTACCAAAAAGATCTATTTGTTGTGATCCTCCTGTTTTACCTTCGGTTACATTAAACCCATCACCAAAAACACGTTTACCAATTGTTCTGAACTCCAACTCCGCAAACAATGGTTCCAATAATTCCCTGCTTGGTTCTTCAAGCTCTAAGGCCTTTTCATCAAATGGAACAGGAACATCAAGTATAATGGTGGCTAGATCGGAAGAGCACACGTCTGAACTCCAGTCACTACCACAGATC